>JANWKD010000019.1 GCA_025451595.1 Candidatus Babeliales bacterium
ATATGCAATTGCCAAGGTCAAATTATTAAAACAATTGATCCCTCTCAGCATGGATTGATGAGAGGTTTTGAAATTGATCAAGCGACCGGAAATATTATTATCAATAAAGCAGGATGGTATGTAAATGATGGTATTACCATAATAAATCTTGATAATAAACAAGTTAATTCGTTCAAACCAAGCCCTGAAAGCGGACTAGTCGATTGTTATGCAACCCAAATCAACCAAAATAATCAGCTTTGGTGCAATGTTCAAAGCACTATCTATGGCAATGATGATATTCGATTAAATTTGTATGACTTGAATGGAAGGTTATTAAAACAAATCAATCTAGACGATGAGTTATATAGAGTAGAAACAGATCGTTGTAATTTTGCAGCCACCGATGATAATACTGTTACTTATTTTGCACAAAAAGAAAATGCGTGTATTAAAGTTGCAAGAGCCGATGGTGGACAAAAATTCATTCAATATCCAAACAACAATCCTGACTTTGAAACAATAAGCATCGATATGGATTCAGAAACGAAGATGGTCGCTGCTACGCTTGACTCTCATGAATTTATTATTGCTAATCAACAAAACGAGCAATCTTACCAAAAAGGAGGAAGATGATAGTTCTAGTTGCTCTCTTCTTTTGTAATACACACGCAATGAATAATTATGAAGTGATTAAATTTGAAATAGGGCAAGACGCTTATGAGTCTGCTGCAGGTTTTGAGCAAACAACGGAAACGTTATATGCAGGAAGGCAAGAAATAGAAACCTGGGACCTCAAAGGTAACAGACTGCAATCAATTAAACCAGAAAAACCAGTTGATGCACTTGGCGCAAGCCGCGAATACTTTGCCTCCGCAAATGGTGACGCAAATAGCGTGTACATATACGATAGAAACACGGGAAAAAAAGTCAAAACTATAGGATCAGATAAAATTGAAAGTCTTTATGACATGCAAATGGATCCACTCAGTAGTACTATTGCGGTATGGGATATGCCATATCCCAAAAAGTCTATTTTTCTCAAATTATTTAACATACATGGCGAACAGATGACTCAATTTCCTTTGTCTACCAATATGGAACCGGCCTTTTTTGATTTTCAATTTAACCAAAAGAGAGAAATTTTTTTTAACTACATGAATGTAACTGATAACTCACCGTCAACTGATAAGAAAAATTATTACAAAAACAATATGGTTGATTGCGTTAAAAATAAACTTTCAGAGCGACACTCAACTCATAAAATGGCCATTTACAATCTAGACGGATCTCCCGAATATGTATGGGATGTTGCGCCTTCACCATGTCAGCTAGCTACCAGCGATGCAGAAGGCAATATTGTTATACCCGGAGGCAATAGTAAGATTTATTACTACAAACAAACTGGGGATTTGCTTAAAAAATTAGACGGTGATTCTTTCTTCTGCAGACCAGTCATGAGTAATAGCGATGATACCATTTATTACATAAAAAATAATTGGAGCTCACATACTACTACTATGATCGGATTAGATCCTGAAACTAATACGAATATTACTGAGTTTTCTTTTACATATCCAAGCGATGTTACGGGTAATAGTCATATTTTCTTAGATCAATGGAATGATAATGTTATTATTTTACTGAATAAATACGCCTACGTCTTAGTACCAAAAAATAAATAAAATAATCGGGAGAGAAAAAATGAAGATTAATGTACTATTGTATTTAGTAATTTTAGTTAAGGTACCTTTCACTATTTTTAGTTGCCAAAACAATTTTGAAATTATAAAAAAATTCCAACTTAACCAAACACCCAATTCCTGCACCTTAGACCAAGCAATTGGAAACATATACGCCGCAGTAAAAGATATAGAAGTATGGGATCAAAATGGCAATTTGTTACATACCTTTAAAACAACCGATTATATTGATCATATGCAGGCCTGCAATGACCGTATAATAACCGCCAATGAACAAAAAAATACCATTCAAATATATGACAAATATACGGGAGCCCAAACAGCTCGTTTTGGTCAGGGCAAAATCGAAAATCTGTATGGCATGAAAGTTGATAACAACCACAATACAATTATATGCACTGACTTAAAAAACTATTCTGATCCTGCCATGAAAGTATTTGATTTTGCGGGAAATAAATTAACCGAATTTCCGCTTTCAACTCAATTGGATGTGCCTACTTTTTATTACACCGTCAACCAAAATACGGGTGATATTGTTTTTGATTATTATGAAATCAACGCCACAGAAATCTCTAAAAAAGTAGCATCGCAATCCTCACGTTTAATAGCAAATGACTCTTTTAACAAACAAATGAAGAAATTTAAGACACGAGTTGAAATGAGCGATTATGTAAAAAAGCTCTTTGAAATGAAAAATAATCGACTCGCAGAGGGCAATACTCAACCAGCGGTACAAAATATGAGTCAACCTAACATCACCATCGCTCACAAAATGGGGGTATATCGTCAATCAGGTGATCCCGAGTTTGTTTTTGAGATTGAGCCTGAAACCGATGGCTATCATGCATTAACGACCGATGCTCACAATAACATTTTATTAGCAGGCTCACAAAATATGTATTATTACAAACCTAACGGCACGTTATTAAAAACGCTGGCAGGGTCAACATTTTATCCACCGGTGTTAGACGAAAAAAGCAATATGATATTCTGCCTTCAAGATACCTCGGATTCTCGAACTATTAATCTTAAGGCTACTGATATGACCACAAATGAACCGATAGGCTCGATATCTTTGCCAGATACGACCCAGCATGGCTTCCCTTTGTTGTTTTATGATAAAGAAACATCTAGAATTATTACCGTTCTTGGCGATAAGGTCTATGTGATTAAAAAAACAAATAATTGAGATGCACATGAAAGAATGGTATTTTATCTTCATGCTTATTGCCAACATATTACATCAAAATTCAATTCATCCTTACACGCTCAATACACGTTACGGGACTTATATTATTGATCAACCAGTATTAATTGAATTACTGCAATGCCCAAGCATGCAACGATTGCATCTTGTGCGACAATACGGCATTGGTTATTATGCCTACAAACCACTTGAATACTCACGTTATCAACATTCAGTTGGCGTATTTGTGCTATTGCGAAAATTTGGTTCCTCGCTCAACGAGCAAATAGCAGGACTATTACATGATGTTTCGCATACGGTGTTTTCTCATGTAGCAGATTATATGTACTACACCAACGATGGCAATTCTTATCAAGACGATATTCATGAATGGTTTATCAATCAAACGGAAATTCCTGCTATTTTAAAAAAATATGGTATACGAGTAGACGAAGTTTTGCACAAAAACGATCGCTTTTGTTGTCTTGAGCGGGATTTACCTGACGTTTGTGCCGATCGCTTAGAGTACTTATTATATGGTGGTTATATTGAAAATAAGCTTTCAGCAGCCGATGTCGACTATATTTTAGAGCATGTTCATTACAAAAATAACCTATGGTACTTTGATTCTATTCTCGCCGCTCAGATGCTTGCTGAAGTTTCATTATATTTGACCGAATTTCATTTTGGTTCCGCTTGGAATACCTTAATGAATCGTTGGGCAGGAATTGCGTTAAAGCGTGCCATTGAATTAAATCTTATAACAACGCATGACTTACATTTTTCGACTGATGATATTGTCTGGAATATACTGCAACAATCAACAGATCAAATTATTCAAGAACAGATGCATAAGTTGCTTCATCTCAATGAAATATCTCTTTGCTCAGAAAGCGATTCAATAGAAATAATCAAGACTAAATGTAGAGCTATAAATCCGCTTGTATTAGTGGATGATTCCCTTCAACGATTAACCGATGTAGATGTCCTATATAAAAATAGCTATTGCCTGCTCAAACAAAAAACCGAATCAGGATGGCCAGTTCGATATTAATTGGTCAACATAACTTTATTCTTACTTTACTACAAAATTAATGAGTCTGTCGGGCACGAAAATAACTTTAATTATTTGTTTACCCGCAAGCCACTTTTCCACTTCTAAATGAGCACGCATCTGAATATTCTCTTGTGTTAAACCAGGCGTAATCATAATATTTCCACGTAATTTACCATTTACCTGAATTGCCAATTCAATTTCTTGCTCTTGCGCAAGGCCTGGGTCATAACTTGGCCATTGGCAATCACTGAGCTGTTTTTGACAAATTGTTTCGAGTAACTCACTTGCCATATGAGGGGCCATTGTTGAAATAATTACTAATATTTTTTCTACCGTTGTTTTGCTTAATTTCGATTCTTTATGCAATAAATCATTCAAAAATTCCATTGCAGCAGAAATCGCCGTGTTTGGTTTAAAATGATCTACTCGCTCTTGGAATTCTTTCATAAAACGATGAACCCGACGTGTTACCTGAATGCTTTCTTCTTGATTTTCATTCAAAATATTTTCTGTATTAGTAAAATAGGTCCACCATCTATTTAAAAACCGTTTTATTCCTTCAAGCCCTGCATCCTGCCATTCACAATCCAACTCAGGAGGTCCCATAAAAAGAATATAAAGACGTAATGCATCTGAACCATATTTTTGTACTATTTCATCAGGGTTTACTACATTACCTTTGGATTTCGACATTTTTTCTACTTGACCACTTATTTCTGAATATTTGCAAACCATTCCTTGATTGAATAAATGAGTAAATGGTTCATCAAAGGGTAAGTAACCTAAGTCATACAAAACTTTTACATAAAATCGCGCATATAACAAATGCAATATTGCATGCTCAACGCCACCAACATACAAGTCTACCGGTAGCCAATAATGTATATCTTTTTCATCCCATGGTTTATCTTTTAAATCAGGATTTGGATACCGCAAGAAATACCAACATGAACCCGCCCACTGCGGCATAGTATTCGTCTCACGTTTTGCAGGACCACCACACGTGGGACAACTAGTATTTACAAACAAGGGAATATCTGCTAATGGCGATTGGCCTGTGCCAGTTGGTTGATAACGCTCTACATCAGGCAATCGAACAGGCAATTGATCCTCTGGTACCGGAACGACACCATCTTTGGGACAATGAATAAGTGGAATGGGCTCTCCCCAGTAACGTTGGCGAGAGAAAATCCAATCGCGTAACTTATAAGAAACTTTACGTTGCGCAAATCCTTTATCAATAAGATATTGCGCTAGCGCTTGCCGCACATCACCTGCTATGTTGCCTGCGAATTCTACCGGTTCAGATAAAATACCCTGTTTCATGTCAGTATAACATTCTTCAAAGCGCGCTACTCTTTCCGCTCTTTGCGGATCGTTTGGAGGGAATAGTACTGCTTTTAATGGAATGTTATATTTTTTTGCAAAGGCAAAATCACGCTCATCATGAGCAGAACATTTGACAATGCCAGTACCATAATGCGCAAGCGCAAAACTTGCAATCCAAATGGGCAAATCACCATTGCCAAGCGGATCTACTATATAACGACCCGTAAACATCCCTTCTGATTCTTTTTGCTCATGACCATCTCGCGCGCGTTTATCAATTAAATAACGGCAAAAATCTAAAATTTCTTGTTTATTTTTTACACCCTCCAATAAGGTGAGCAATAAAGGATGATCTGGCGCTATAACTACAAAGGTATCTGCATAACAAGACTCAAAATGCGCAGAAAAGGTTTGAATAGTTAAATGAGCGTCTTTTACTGGAGCAGTAATTATCAACCCTTCGTTTTTACCTATCCAGTTTCTTTGCATTTATTTAACTTTTTCAGTCAATTCTAGCTTA
>JANWKD010000020.1 GCA_025451595.1 Candidatus Babeliales bacterium
TTAGGAAAGCTTTGTTTCACGTTCTGTAGCAATGGCCACTTCTCCTATACCTTTAATTCCTTTCAGTTCCTTGAGTACCGTCACCAACATATTGGCAGTGCATGCAGGACCCCGATCAACGCGTACCCAAACCCTTTTTTTGCCCGATTGGTCAGACGGCATTTGCTCTTGGATAACTTTTTGGAGCATATCCAACGGAACGCATTGGCTATTTACATAAATTTTTTCCTGCTTATCAATAGAAACCACCAGATCCTGTTGCCCGCCTTGGACTGATACTTCATTCAGGTTACCTTTTGGAAGATCAACTTTAATTGAATTTTGAATCATGGGTGTTGTTACCATAAAAATGATAAGGAGCGTAAGCGCGGTATCAATCAGCGGAGTCAGCGTTATTTCTGGCTGCGCAATAGTTCGTTTTTTTCTCAATTTTTTTAAACGAGCCATACCTTACTCCTTATTGAGTAAAAAAAGTTTGAATAATCCATAAAAAATTTTCTGCAAACGTTATTAATTGCCGTTCAATCTGACGCAATTTTGACATAATAATATGATACAAGATAAGGGCAGGGATAGCTGCAATAAGCCCCGCTAACGTAGTAATAAGAGCTTCCGCAATACCAGGAGCTACGGTCGCAATATCAGCTGACTGCTTGATGCTAATACGCATAAACGAATGAACTAACCCCCAGATCGTGCCAAAAAGCCCTAATAGTGGTGCAATAGAGGCGGAAACAAAAAGCACTTGCAAATAGGATTCTTGCACCTGCATAATCTCATCAATAGATTGTTCCAGTTGCTGCTCTATATATTCGATTTCTTTCTCAGATAGTGCTATCCGGTCAGGATGTCGCTCTAATAAGGACTTTACCGTCGTTAAGTTCTTTTTGAGCACCATACCAGGAACGGTGCCCGAAAGCGCTATACACGCGCTTTTTAAGTCATCGAAGGTTTTAATCTCACGTAATAAGGCTCGTCCCTCTTGCAATTGCCGCTCGATAACTCGTATCACTAAGAGCTTATAAAAGAAGATGGTAAGGCAGACCAATAACATCCCCGTCAGTGCAATAAGAATAAACCACGTCATCAGATCTGAAGCTAAAATAAGCTGTAAAAAATAGTTACTTTCTGTTCCTAAAGCCATAGGCCTTTTCCTTTTTAAATAAATTGGTAACAATGTAAACCTAAAAAATAGGATTGCAACCAGTAGTGTAGCAAAAAATATGGATTTTACGTAATAGTTTTAGACATTAATTATTCTACGTATGCGTAATAACGCTACTTTGCACACCCATTACCAGGCTAACGTGCTTCGCTTTTACCCTCAAAACAATTCAATATGAAACTATTTTTAAAAAAATTGACATTTTATTAAATACCTGTAATATTACAAATAGAAATGAATGTTAAAACTGAGGAGGTTATAATGAACGTTATAAAAAAATTCTTACCTGTTTTATTACTTATTCCGGTATTTACCAATGCTGGTCCTCACTCTGAATGGTATAACAACCCTTCTGAGGAACGTCCGTCTATTACCTGGCCAACTCTGAACATTGAGGCGATGAAAGAGTTCTTTGCAAAGCCTGAAGTTATGGGCATAGGCGCATGCGCACTTGGTATTGCAGTGCTCTATGGAATGTATAAATATTTAAAAAAACCAGCTAGTTCTCATAAAAATTATTCGCTAAATCCCGATATCAAGCGTATTACTCGGTTCATTCCAGTTAAACCTGCTTCCATACTTTCATCGCAGCCCAATAATACTAAGCAACCACATAATACCGTAACCAAAGAATCATCCCAGCTACTATGGGATAGGCAGATAAACGATATTGGTATTTATCAATACACCGTCTTGCAGCAACAAGAACCCGCAACGTGCGCAATGCATGCACTCAAAAATTGCTTGGCTGCCATATTTAGTGATAATAATCTTTTGCTAAGTCAGGAGAACCTTAATCGATTCATTAAAACATGGAAAAACATTACTATATTATTTAGAAAACAAGCCGCATTGAAACAAGAAGTTGAAAAAAATCTCAATCAGAAACTGCAAAAAAATCTCCTTTCAGATGAGATGTACCGTTACTATCAAGACTGTATTAGAGGCATTGCAAACGCTATTTCCTCACAAGCAGTCGATGCGCTTTTAATTGGAAATGAAAGAGAATATATTGAATCAAATGGTGGCATTGAAACACGAATGCGTTTAGCAATTAACCAAAATACGCCATCAAGAACATTAAGAACTGAGCTAAACTTAACTATTGATGAAACAAAAAAATGGTTACAAGACAAACTTGAAGAATTTATGAATTTACCAGACCAAGAAGCGGGGCCTGACTTTCATTTTACAAAAGATAGTATAGATCAGTTTTTTAAAAAAAATATTCCTGCAGTCGACCAGACGGGAGAATGGTTAGAAGTTGATGAAATGAATACAATCATTGGTACTATTGATAGCGATTTTAATGGATTTAAAAATCTGGTAACTATTTTCAACCAGGGAGAGACCCCTGACTTATATGAAACCGCAACGAACTTTAAGAAACAGTGGAAGAACAATGAAGATTGTCAGCATATTTTTCTTTACAATACCGCGAATGCAAACGATTATGCGGCCAATCCTGGTCAATCTGCTCCTCGTGGTCACTGGTATACAATCATTGCTTCAAAGCAAGAGAAAAATATTAATTCAATATTTATTTTAGATTCATTGAACAGGGATAGAAAGAACTCCGAGGGTGTTCAGGAAATTATTAATTTTTTGAAATAAACTATTGTCAAATTATTGCCGCTCATTAATAACGCTGAACTATTAAGCTTGCATTGCCAAAGATAGTTTCGGTATGTTAATGAAGCGGCATTTAATGTATGGTAGATTAACGCAAAAAGTTAGTTTTACCTTGATAGGGAAAATGTATATGAAGAACATTGTATTAATAATTTCACTTGGCTTATTTTTACCATCGAATGGTGCACATAACCAATCATGGGCAAGCGCATTGACTGAATTTACTCAATCAATGCAAACTTTGAAACAAGCGTTAATCAAAGAACTGCAAGATTCTCCCCGCTTTATTCAAGCCCGTATTCAAGCAGATCTTGCGTCACTTGATTCCAGTGACATTAACGAATTGAATACCATTTTAAGCGACATTGAATTATACAAAAAATCTGGGGGAACCAAAGACTACTCTGATGTTAAAACCGCCTTAGAAAAAAAATTGGAACTGACCGAGTTGTTGCAAATAATTAAAACACAAGTTACAAACCTTGATAATATGCATGATGAACAACAGCTGCAGCAAGTGCTTGCCTACATTCAAGGATATGAACAAGAAGGTGGTACCACTGATTTTTCAGTCGCAAAAAAACAGATCAATGATCGGCTTACTATGCTTCAATTGCAAGATTCGATTGAGGTGCAAGAAAAAAATTTTGATACCATTACCAGTATAGCCGTGTTGCAAAAACTACAAGAAACTATTAATCGATACGTGCAGCTTGGTGGCTCCAAAGATTTTTCAGCGTTATTGAAGAAAATCGAAGAAAAAATTACGCAACCAGAAAAAGTAGAAAAAGCTTTACAGCAAGCACAAGAGGCTGCACATGATTATGCCACGACGGCGCAAGAAGTAAATAGTTCATTACCAGCGACACTTGGCACATCAAGTGCACAATATGTAGATATTTTAGATAAATTTTCATCAAATAATGATGTGCAATTATTACCGAAAGCGCAACTCGCATTCAATACTCTGTCGGTACTCGCAACCCAACAATTATCGATTGATCAAAAAGCTACGGTTAAAAATGAATTTATTCCCATGATAATAGCAGCCAATCAGCAAAATATTGCAACTTTAGTGGCCATAGATCAACATTTACAACAGCTGAAAAAAGAAGCTGAGCATACAGCAAATTCCTATGCAGTTACTAACCCTTTTATGTATAAAGATAATCCCTATCGCCTATTGGGGATCACCAGACAATCAATTAGTTCAATTGATGATATTGATGAAGCGTTTGCCTCAAAAACAAGTACGCTTTCGTCAGCTACCGCACCATACAAAAAATTGGCTGAAGCCAAAAACTATATTACCACCATATATGAGTTAGAGCAGAAAGCAGCACAAGCCAGCAAAGATCTTGCAAATGCTCAAAATGAGATTAAAGAATATAAGGACCAAATCAATAAACTTACCGATCAGGTAGCACAAATTAAGATCTAACGATTCTTTTCAATTTTTTAAAGGGTACCGATACAATGCGGCAGGGACCCCTTTTCATTATTTTACCATAACTGAATCAAAAATTCTTTTTGTACCAAACCTGATTTTTGCATGTTCGGAAATTTTATTACAAATATCTATTTGCCTGGGGGGGGGGGGGGTTATGGTATACTAATAATAAAGAAAAACCCCAATTAACACCAAGGAAATTCAATGATAAACCTGAAAAATTTAAAAAAACAGTGGCTTTTGCTTATTGCGGCAGCCTTTATATTACCTATTAAAGCGGCTCTTGCGCCATTAGGGCAAAAAGCAGTCGGCGCTGGGTTCCAGTCCCTATCTCCAGCCGCATTACGTGCACTACGCGCGCCTAAAACTGCCCCAACAATATCACCTACTATGTATCCTAGCACTGTAGGGACCCCACAAGCACGCTATGATTATTGGAAACAATATGGCAAAGGCTATGGGCAAGGGTACGGTCAATGGACGCCACCAGCAGGCAGACGGTTTGATTACAAAAAAATCGCAGCAGGAGCTGGGCTTCTTGGATTAGGAGGATTATGGAAAACAGCTGAAGAAAGGAGACAAGAAGAACTAAACAAAATTTTAAAGAACTTAAAGGAAAACATAGAAAGTTACCCTTACGAAGACATAAAGCGATTAATTTATGAAAATCAAGATTTGCTTAATTCAGATGAGTTTTTTGAAATTCTACTACAAAATCCCACGCTGTTAGGAGATTTAATTACTTCCTATCCAGATTTTAACTCTCACTTTGTGCAGTTCATTAAAAGACCTGTAGAAATGAAAAAATTATTGGACATGAGTTTAAAACAAACAGGTTTCGATGCAACAGATGCACATATCATATTAATAGAAGCAGCTCAAA
>JANWKD010000021.1 GCA_025451595.1 Candidatus Babeliales bacterium
GTGGACGAATGCGAATCACAAAAATTATTCACTTATTTATCACAAGCTGCTTAATGCTCATGACATTCGATGGTTACGGCGGTCGTGGCGGCGGTGGTCGTCACCGTAGTGGTGGAAGACATCGTGGGGGACATAGTGCTCGCCATAGAGGACATCGCGTCGGCCACAGAGGTGGGCATCGCGTTGCTCGTCATGGCGGACGTGGTTATGCTGGCCGAGGTTACCGTGGTTATGGACGTGGCTATGGTCTTGGCGGTGGTTGGGGATGGGGAGCTAATCCATTTCTTGGATATCCTTGGTGGGGCCTCTATTGGTCTGCTGGATTAATTGGTGGTTATCGATATCGTTATGCTATTCCACAGGAAGCGGTAACGGTCGTATACAAAGGTGATTATCCATATTGGGGCTATGACTTAGGCGCTGATAAACAACTTGATCAGTTGGCCCAACAGGATAAATGGGATGAAATAAAACAGCAGCTGACCCAATTGCGCGCTGAATATTTGGAACAACTTAATGAGGAATTAGATAAATCTTCTGAAGAACAAGATGCAAATCGTATCGCAACGTTGAAAGACAAATTAAACAAGATACAATTGCATTTGCATGGATTGCGACAACAAGCAAAATAGCATGAATAAGGGGCCAATTTTTTTGGCCCCTTACCATTTTATAGTATACTAATCCCCATGAATAATACACAAAAACAAACAATTTTGTTTGTTACCAATAATTATTTTCCATTCAGTGGGGGTGTGGTAAATTCCATTGAAGTTTTGCGACAAGAATTAGAAAAACTAGGTTATTCGATTTTTATCATTACGCTTGATTTTTTAGGTAAAAAGCATAACGATCCCGGTTATGTGATACGAGTGAGTTGTCCCATAAAATTTATCTATAAAAAGAATCATATGGCTATTCCTTGGCGTGCACGCAATGAAATTAATCAGTATATTCAACAAATAAAACCATCTCTTATTCACCTGCATCATCCCTTTCTATTGGGTTATAATGCAGCAAAAATTGCACGTATTAAAAATATACCGTTAGTTTTTACCTATCATACGCAATATGAACAGTATCTTCATTATGTGCCACTACCAAGAAAAATAGTTGCTTTTTATGTGCGCAGAAGAATTGCTTCATTTTGTGATTCCGTTAATACTATTATTGCACCAAGCAAAGCAATACAAGCTCAATTGATAACATATCATCAGAAAATAAAGGTGATACCAAGTAGTATCGCTTCAATTTTTTTTGAAAAACCTTTCTCCTTGAAAGAGAATAAAAGTAAATTTGAACTATTGATCGTAAGTCGTTTTGTAAAAGAAAAAAATATTCCTTTTTTGCTCAATATGTTTTCAAAGCTTGATCAAAACTATTTCTCATTTAAATTAGTCGGATTTGGTGCTGAGATGGAATCGTTGCAGCGCTATGCGTATAACACGTTACGACTTTCTGCTGATAATGTAGTTTTTATTGAAAAGCCTACAAAAATTGAATTAATCCGTTTATATCAACAAGCAAATCTCTTTATTTTTGCTTCACAGTCAGAGACACAGGGACTCGTGCTTGCTGAAGCTATGGCCTGTGGAACTCCCGTTATAACATTACCTGGGCCAGGTCAATCTGACATTGTCAAAGATACTATAAATGGTTTTTTAGTTGAAAATAGAGAGCAGATGCAAGCAAAAATAGAGTATTGCTTTGCAAATAAAGAGCAGTTCGATTCTCTTTGCGCGCGTGCATGGGAAACCGCACAACAATACAAACCCGAAATAATGGCTAGCCAAGTATCTAAAGAGTATCAAGTTCTAATAGAAAAAAATAAAAAAATTTGAATAATGTTCAAATCCAGATAAGCTTAATATGTGATAGTGGCTTACTTATGTATAAAGGATTACTATGATTAAAAAAATAGAGTTATCGTGGATAACGGTATCAGATATACAAAAAGCAAAAAAGTTTTTTGTCGATACGCTTGGTATGCAATTGACTTCCAATAGTTCAGAATATCAGTGGCTTGAAGTGCAAGGTAATGAAGGAGGGATGCTTTTAGGCATTGGGCAATGTAATGAGGAATATGGGACAAAGCCGGGTCACAATGCGGTGGTGACTATGACCGTTGAAAATATTGAGTCTGCTAAAAAAAGTTTAGAAGAAAAAGGCGTTATTTTTGAAGGCGAGATTCTCGAAATACCCGGCCATGTAAAAATGGTTACTTTCTTGGATGCTGATAATAATCGTTTTCAGTTGGTTCAAACAGTATATAAAGCGTAATCGAATTCAATTACGCTTTATATACTGTTTTCATTGATTTGCCTATTAAGAGTATATATTCTTAAGCGTGTTCTTTTGACTGGGCCGTGCCCTGGGTCACGAGTTCTTGGAATTGTTCATGATTATGTATGTGAAAAGCCAAGAGTTTATTAAGATATTTGTTTTCTAAGCAAGCAAATTCTGTCTGTGCTGATCTCAGTTCTTCAATTGAAGCGCAACCAGCAAGTAATTCAATAGCCTGCTTTTTCTCATGATGAGCGAAAGCGCCATTTATTAATGAAATATGGTTTCTTATATCATGATGCCAAACAGAACACCCAGCAATACCAGCGTGCAAAGCGCTGACCGATATTAACGAATTTTTTGTTTTTGCGCCAGCACTAACGAGCGCTACAAGTGTAGGGTATGATCCTTTATAAGCAGCTCTAACTAAAGGAGTGTCAAAATTATTTGCTTCAATATTTACCTTTGCGCGACTCAGTACTAGAAGTTCGCATATTTTGACATAGCCTCGTTCTGCTGCAGCGAGTAAAGGGTTATTGCTATCCCAAAGTACTAGACCGTCAATATCCTCTTTGCAACAAGATTCGGAACTCAAATATTTTTGCACTAAATTAGTTTTGCCATAGCTAGCTGCATTGAAAAGTTTTTGATTGAGCGTCTTTGGTGATTGGTACATACTGCGAGTAAGAACTTCCTTTTCGCCATCACCTAAAGCACTGAAAGCTTTTTTTAAAATATTTTTCGCATTATTAAACTCTGAATCAGGCAATTGATTATTCTCTTTTTTTGTTTCGATTGCAAAGTACAAATCTATATATTTGTCATATAAAGATGTCGGAACTTCTGAACCTAGTTGTTTTAAGGTAGCATCTAGTTCTTTTTCTATTTTTACTATTTCTAGTTCCTCTTTTTCTATAAGGATTTTATAATTTTCTTCTGCAGCTATTTGATCAGCGGATTTTTGGGTACTTTGCTGGAAAAATTGTTGAAACATATCAAGACTGTTGTCCTTTAAGGTTTCAAGGACTCTTGATCTGGTTTGACTAGATTTGATTTCTGGTTCTATTGTATTCTTGTCGAATGCTAATGAATAGGTTTTTCTGAATATAAGCTTATTATCTTCTGTGCTGATTGCATTCTGTTCTGTGGCGAATGAAGCGAGACCATTATTTTGAATATTAGATTTCATAGCATAAGCTGCAGTAGAGCCTATAAGTAATAAAAAAAATAATTTATTTATTTGCATATTAATTTCTTTCAATTGGTAAAAAGATTTTATCCAACTGAATTCTATAGATAATAAATTTTATTGCAATAAAATTTATTATGCTAAATATGCTTTTTTTGTGATAATTTTCTTTTTGAAAAATAAACCCAAGGGCCAAACCTTATTTGACCCATCCTCTAAAATTACGGAGGGCTACAAAAGGGTTCTCCTTGCGATTCGTCTCAGGCTTAAAAATCAGAGTTTTCAGACGCATAAGGTCTAATATAACATGCTATTTACATTGAAGGAGTATATTGACTAATATCGTAAATGCCTAACTGTTTTTCTATGGCAATAACTTTTTGCAAAACTTTCATGAATCCATTGGTGCCGAACAACTTTTTCTCAAGGTCGTCAATTTTTTTTGCGAGTTTATTGATTTCACCTTGCGTCATAATATCATAGAGCAAGGGAAATAGTTCAGTGTTTTCATGGGCTTCATGTACTCCGTACATAACAATGAACATTTGAAGTAATTGTGATATTTCTTGTAGTTTTTTTACATTCCTCACGATTGTTTCATTATCCAATAGCTCTTTTATTAATTTGGTGATTTGTTGAGCAATAAGATGTTGCATTCGTAACTGTTTTATTAAGGCAACTTGTACATTCTTTTTTTCAAAAATAGAAAAAACTTCCTCTTCGATTTTTTCATGAAAATTTTCAATATATTGCTCCATGATCTCAATCGCCTTTCGTAAGGGGTCGGTATGAAAGGGCGCTAATGTTTTGGTTTGTTCAAATGAGGCTTTATAAATGAGAAGTAGTCGTTCTAGTAAGCCATGTTCTTTCAATAAGCTTTCTACTGGTGAAATGGCTGGCGCGCAATAGATTAATGCATTGTTCGATAGTGCAGGTAATAAACCTAAAAATAAAAATATTCTTTTCATAATATCCCCAAAAAAAGTCAGGTAAACGCTATTTTTTGTAAGATAGAACAATCTGTTTACAAAAATAAAGGAATTTTTCAATAAAAAGATGCCAAAAATTACTATTTCCAAACAGAAATTTTTTTGATAAACTAAGAGTACTATGAAAAAGCTTTTTACTTTACATTCACCCTTCATTCCGGCTGGAAGCCAACCTGAAGCTATAGAAAAGCTCAGTCAAGCCAGACCAGGCAAATCAACCCTTATTGGGGTTACTGGATCAGGCAAAACGCTGACTATGGCGCATGTTATTGCCAATCAAAATAAGCCAGTACTGATATTGGCTCCTAACAAGACCTTAGCAGCACAGCTCTATGAGGAATTTTCATTGTTTTTTCCTGAAAATAAAGTTTGCTATTTTGTAAGTTATTATGATTATTATCAACCAGAATCTTATTTGCCTGCACAAGATATTTATATTGCAAAAGAGACGAAGGTAAATAGCGAGATTGAACGATTGAGAGTTGAGGCTACAGCTTCGTTGATAAATCGTCGCGACACTATTATTATCACCTCTGTTTCTTGCATCTATTCTTTGGGTAATCCTTTTGATTATCAGAATTTGGCTTTTTCTTTGAAAATTGGCCAAACGATTAAGAGATCAGATTTGCTCAATAAGCTCGTTTTTATTCAATATAAAAGAAATGATATGGATAAAGGTTATGGAACATTTCAAGTATATGGCAATACGATTGAAATAAATTTGCCGTATCAGAAAGAACGATTACGCATTGAAATGTTTGGAGATACTATTGAGCGTATGCAATGGGTTGAAAAACAAAATAATAACGTGTTAATGGAATTGGACAATACCTTAATTTTTCCCGCCAAGCATTTTGTTACTACAAAAGAAAAAATTGATAATGCGGTAACAAGCATACAAAATGAGCTTGACGACTGGGCGCCTCAGGTTCAAAACCCCATTTATCAGGAACGAATTAAACAGCGAGTAAGCCATGATATTGAAATGCTAGAAGAAGTTGGTTATTGTTCAGGGATTGAAAACTATTCAAGGCATTTTGATGGTCGTAGCACTGGCGAAAAACCGTTTTGTTTGTTTGACTTCTTTGGGGATGAATTTTTGCTCATTATTGATGAATCTCATATTGCTATACCTCAGTTGCGCGGTATGTATGCGGGTGACCGATCTCGAAAGAAGGCATTAATAGATTTTGGATTCAGATTACCTTCAGCACACGATAATAGACCGTTGCAATTTAATGAAATTGAACAATATTTTAATGACGTCATATTTGTCTCAGCAACCCCAGGGCCCTATGAGCTGGAGCATTCAGATACCGTAGTTGAGCAGATTATTCGACCAACGGGGTTAGTAGATCCAGTTATTGAGCTACATCCTCGACTTGGGCAGATGGATCATTTAATCAGTCAAATTCGTAATGCAAAAGAAAATGATTTTCGGTCATTAGTTATGGTTATGACTAAAAAGTTAGCGGAAGAGTTGGCGCGTTATTTGCAAGAACAAAAAATTAAAGTGTGTTATTTGCATAGTGAATTAAAAACGCCGCAACGAACCGAAATTTTACAAAAGTTGCGTTTGGGTATTTTTGATGTGGTTGTCGGTGTGAATTTATTGCGTGAAGGCATTGATTTACCCGAAGTTGCGCTCGTGGCAATTATGGATGCTGATATTGAAAGCTTTTTACGTGATAAGCGTTCTTTGATTCAGATTATAGGTCGGGCAGCTCGAAATACTGAGGCAAAAGTTGTATTGTATGCTGATAAAATAACGCAATCAATGCAGCAAACTATTGATGAGACAGCTCGTCGTCGTGCAATGCAGCAAGAATATAATCAGTTGCATGGTATTAGTCCAAAAACGGTAACGCGTGAAGTGACAAAGAGTATCTCAAAGTTACAACAGGCTATCGCAAAAGCATCTGAACCCAAAAAGAAGAAAAAAGAGGCAATGGCAACTATTGACGTTCAAGCACGCATTAAAGAACTAGAAAAGTTAATGCAAGACGCTGCAGATCGTTTTGATTTTGAAACGGCAATTTCATTGCGTGAAGAGTGGTTCGAATTAAAAAAACAGTTGGTCTAATAAGTGGCATACATAACTTTATTTTGTAATGCTCTCCAATTCTTGATTTAAAAAATAGGTGAGAATAGAACGAATAATAACTAGGCTTGCTAATATACCTATTTCATAATAATCAGGTGTTATAATGGTTTTGATAATATCTGATGCCAGTAAAAATTCTATTCCTAAAACAATACTATGTCCTAAATCTAAACGAATAATTTGCAGTTGATTAATAATGGGAAATCGAAACATGGTCATACCATATTCAATCACGCTGCGAATAGCACCAATACCAATAATAGATGCGCCAATTATATTAAGAAAAGTCGTTAAATAAATTAATGGTTGAATGAACATACGTCAGATCTCTTTCTATCTCTTTACTAAAAATTGTTCGAAGTTCCATTTGTTTTGAGTATCAATCTCTTTTTTGGGATACCAATTCACCGGTTGTGAGATATTCTTTCCTAAGAATGGTGCTGCATACTGCAAAATCTCATCAGAAGGTAAATCTTCTGGAAAGCAAAATCCTTTTTCTGGATTTTTAATCATCCATACAAACCCTGCAAATAATCCTGAAGAAACTTGTAAGATGGTGGCATTATGATCATTGATAAGTAAACGAGTTTCTTCAATTGATAAATCAGAGCCCATCCACCAACCACCATATTTATCACCGAGTAATAATACCCCTAATTGATCGTGACCATCTATAATCTCACTTGATAATATTCTATAATTAGGTTGTAATTGATAGTCTTGCATACTGACTTCATGTAATGAACAAAATGTTGCATCATTGGCAAGATATACATAATATGACGTTGGTCTATATACTAATTGGTCATCGTTATATACACTTAAATAATCACTAATACTAAAAGCTTCTTCATGAGGAATAAGCATACCTATAATAGGTCCTTGGGGTACCCATGAATACATAAGGTAGTTCATTGCTCGCGATTGAGGAAATAGTATATAGCGCTTCTGTATAACTTCTGCATAATTGAGATGAGATTCATGACTTCCCCAACTAAATTCTACCGGCATGGTACTTTCATTATACATAGCATAAATAGACCAGGTATTTACAAATTCATCAACCTTTTTTGGTTTATCAATGCGTTGCATGTCACGTTCAGCGATTTGTACAATTTTGGTGCCGGTATGATACGCAAGTTGTGCGCTATTGTTATTCGTGAGTGCTTTTTCTATATCATTTTTTAATTGTTTGTCTGATGATGTATTGAGTAGCATCTGTCCTATATCTTTAAGACCTTCTTTAGTCCAGTGACTAACAAGGCCAGGATTTGCGCCATGAGTCAAAAGAGCGGTTGTTTTAATATTCCACGTTCTTGCAAGATCTACTGTTTTCATATATTGATCGTACAAGGGCTTCAGGTGAGGAGCGCACCATTGATCGATGCAAGTATTGATAAAGTGAACATGGTTTTCCTGGCACCATTGCAATAATGCCAACGTTGAGATTCCGGTAGACAAATCGACTATAATATCACCTGCACGTACCTGCTGCGTTAAAAATTGTTGATAATTTTCTTTTGTAATAGCAATCTCAATAAATTGGGCACCTTTGGCAATGGATTCTTGTACTTCGTCACGTTTATCTAATTTATCTACAATAATTATATGGTTCACGTTAATATCCGTATATTTTAATAATATACTCAGAAAGCCTTTTGCAATTGCGCCGCAACCAAGAATGAGTACTTTACCCGGAAAGGATAATGAATAGTGCATATATTGTCCCTTATAATATGTGCATCGATATTTGTAACCTTATTATTACGAATGAGGCAATCCCCTTCATTTGCCATGAATCGATATTCAAATCTTGTAAATACGTAGTAATATAAATTGTGACAGGTTATTAATACTCATTTCAATATAATCAATAAGTATTTCTAAAAATAAAAATATAAGAGGTAGTTATGCGCAAAGCTATTTTGATCTCATTGTTCTGTATTCTTAACCTCTATCCAGGCAAGAAAAATAATGAATTATATGATTACTTTAACACCATAAAACAATTATATCGTTCAGATGACGTGATTGATCAGTTGATCTTTAATGAATTGCATAAAAAAGTATATGATCCTGAATCGGAAGTTTGGCCTGACGATTTAAAAGATGAATATCATTGTAGACTAGGCCAAAAGCAATTAATCAATGAATTAGGGAATCCAAAGCCAGAAGTGTCTCGCATTATGAAAACGCTAGTAAAAAGCCATATTTGGAACGGCAATAGAAGATATTTTTTAGTAGATCCGATACAAAAAAAAATTATATTCCAATCGCCTGCATTGCAAAAGCAACTGAGTGCTTGTTTTTTTCTTGGTATTTGGCAACAAAAAAAGGTAGGGCTTTTAGAAAAAATAAGTCCTACTCATTTGATTCAAAACTCAATATTATGGTAATGATGAAGATTCTTCTAAAGAAACTCCATCGGGTAAATAGGACAAATGACAATTATATAATAACGAATTTTGATATTTCAGCCGTGATTTTAATATCTCCGAATATTCATCTTTGGTAGATTCTCGAATAAAAATAACGGAGAATTTCTTTATTTCTCTATTTAACACTTTGAATTTAGAAATTAATTCGCTATCATTGCGCTGTTTTAGGTGCTTCCATTTTTTTTCCGCATTTTCCATCGCATCAAGATCTCCATCATCCATTGCCATTATCCGAATTCTGTTCATAATTTCTTTTCCTTTACATAATTTTGCTAATGGTAGATTTCCCATACCTAATGCATAAACTGAAATTGAATTAATTATAATAAATACACTTAATAAAGATATTTTTTTCATATTTATTTCTCTTATAGATTAAAATGATAAAACAGTGTCTACTGTAACAGATTTTTATTTTTTTTCTATTTTTTTTAAAAGTTTGTTTCTACAAAGCCAGATATTGGCCAAGGGTAAGAAAAATCTAAATGCGGATCATGCATTGGTTGATGATTGACTAAAAAGAAAACGGATTGAATGCCTAAGTTGGCTTCTCGTATTGTTTTTAATAATCCCTCTATCCACATTAATTTTTCTGCAATTGAACTTTCTTTTGAAAAAGGATTACGATCAAAAGATATGAGAGCATCGCAATTATTGGGTAATAATGATATTGCTTGAATAGAAAGCTTTTTGGTATAAATTCCTTCGTCCGTCAAAATAGTAAACCAACTTGTCATTATATGATTAAGCGTTTCTGATTTGTTTGTATCTGACCACAAGACTTCTGTTGTTTCTTGTAGCCATTGTTGTTGTTGCCATACAAAGCATGTGATGATTCTTTTTTTTGTTTCAGAAATAAGACCAGGCTTAAAATTCCTGTTGTAATGTATAATTATATATTGATTTTTATACGCATAATACAGTGTACCAATAGAAAAGCTCACAATAAGAATAATGAAAGTAACGATATAATTTTTATTCATTCAGCGCATCGCTTGAGGTATGCAATATTGCAACTAAAGGTGATATGATTAATGGCAAATCATCTTTTTTTTCTAAACCAATTTCAATTAATATTGAAGGACTTATAATACCGGCAAGCGGCCTTAAAGGTATAGCAAAAGGGCCATTGCAAGAATATCCTTTTTGACTTAACTCATGCAAAGCGACTTTTGTTATATGCTGAGCAATCTGCTTTGTTTTGGGTAATAATGATATATGGGCTTCATCATAGGGTATAAAAGTTGGTTCTATTGGTTTTCTGAGCCAATAATCAGTCGGTTGTTTTATATAGTGATATATGGTTATTGATCGTTCTTTTTGTGTTGCTTGAAAGAAGTGTAAGCTTATAAACAGATCAACAGAGAGACGATTCGCAAATTGTGCTCCTTGCAGTGGTTCAGTATGTTGTCCTGGCGTTCGAGCTAAAACAATAGAAATATCGGGATATTGCAGTTCAATAGTTTTTTTTAATTGTTGCGCGCATTGCAATGCTATTCCTCGCTCAAAGCTATCTTCGATAACACGACCAACGTTTTTGCTGTCTCCAGCAGGGCTAATCATAATGGTGTATGTGCCATTGAGTGGTGTTGCAGAGCAATAGATATGTATTAAAAATATAACGTAGATAATTAACGGCATGTTAAATCGGAAGTTAAATAGTCGGGTAAAAATGTTATACGA
>JANWKD010000022.1 GCA_025451595.1 Candidatus Babeliales bacterium
AATAGTCAGCGGAGAAATAATTATGGCGAAAAAGTTTTCTAAATTAAAAATAAGTGGCCGTTTATTAAAGAAAAAGTCTCGAAGAAGTCCTTTTCCTTCTAAAAAACAGTGTCGATTCTGTAGCGCTCAAGATGCAGAAGCGGTAATTGATTACAAAAATGCGATGCTCTTGAGGAACTTTTTGACTGAACGCGGCAAAATATTACCTTCTCGTATTTCTGGCACTTGCTGTCGTCATCAACGTGTGATTTCTCATATGATCAAAAAATCTCGAGTGATGGCGCTTATTCCGTATTGTGCAGCAGGCTATTAATAAGCATAGAAGAAGGCCCACGATAATTTCTTGGGCCTTTTAATTTTGCGCGAACAGTTTGAATTAAATTCGATCAAATCAACAGAGGGATCCCTCGACAGGTATAAAAAAATTGCCTTTGGATCTCTGCGTCATACATTTAATTTTTTATGTCATAATCGACATTGTTTTATTGACCAATTGAAAATATTTGATATGCTGATAAATAAATTGTTTGTCAATTTTTTAAGCTGCATATCAAATTGAAGATTAATTACTTTCAAAGAGGTACTGGGGACATGAATATAAACCGTAGTAATATTAGAAATATAGCCATTATCGCGCACGTTGACCATGGCAAAACAACTCTCGTTGATCAATTGCTTCGTCAATCAGGTACGCTCTCTGATACGTCGGTAGAGCGCGTTATGGATTCAAATGATTTGGAAAAGGAACGCGGAATTACCATTTTGGCAAAGAATACCGGAATAAATTATAACGATTATTTTATTAATATTGTTGATACTCCAGGCCATAGTGATTTTGGTGGAGAAGTTGAACGAACGTTACAGATGGTTGAAGGCTTTTTGTTGCTTGTTGATGCAGCGGAAGGAGTATTACCTGGTACTCGTTTTGTCTTGCGTAAAGCATTGGAGTTGAATTTAAAGCCAATTGTTCTTATTAATAAAATCGATCGTAAAGATGCAAATATTGAACAAACTGAATCATTAATTCATGATCTGTTTCTCGATCTGGCTACGAATGAAAATCAGCTAGATTTTCCTATTTTATATGGGTCTTCGCGTTTTGGTTTTGCCAATACCAATCCTACCTTGATGAGTGGGGATATGAAGCCATTATTTCAAGCAATTATTGATCATATTCCAGCGCCTCAGCCAAGAGCGAATGGATTACAGTTATTGGTGACCAGTTTAGATCATTCAGATTTCTTAGGCGCTATTGCAGTTGGTAGAATCTTTAGTGGCAAAATTTCGTTTGGCCAGCAGTTTATTTGCTGTAAAGATGAATATAAAAGCAAACCAATGAAAGTTACAAAACTGTATACATTCTGTGGGTTGCAGAAGGTTGAAACAACTGAAGCTGCATATGGCGATATTGTCGCGCTGGCCGGATTTACGGAGCCCGTCAGTATTGGCACCACTATTTGTGAGGTAAACAATCCGTTGCCACATGCATATGTAAAGATTGATGAACCAACGTTATCGATTAATTTTTCAGTTAACGACTCGCCTTTTAGTGGTCGTGATGGGTCGTTGCTTACGTCTCGTCAAATAAAAGATCGCTTGGAAAGAGAATTAAAAACAAACGTTGCGTTGCGCGTTGATCCTACCGATTCGCCTGAAACATTTAAAGTATCGGGTCGTGGTCAGTTGCATCTTGGTATTTTGGTCGAAAATATGCGCCGCGAAGGTTTTGAGGTTCAGTTATCAGCTCCAGAAGTTATTTATAAAAACATTAATGGTGTAAAATCTGAACCAATCGAATATTTGGTTCTCGATATTCTTGAAGAGCATCAAGGCGTTATTATGGAACGACTTGGTAGAAAAAAAGCTGAAATGAAAAATGTTCATCATTACGATAATGGTCGCGTGCGCATGGAATTTGAAATCCCTTCGCGTGGTCTTATAGGATTTAGAAGTCAATTTTTGACTGATACGCGTGGTACGGGAATTGCCAATTTCACCTTCTTAGGGTATCAACCGTATAAGGGTGATATTGCTACCAGAACCAAAGGAGCGTTGGTTTCGATGGAGCAAGGAAAAGTAACTGGCTTTGCGCTCGATAATTTACAAGCTCGTGGTACTTTGTTTGTAGGCCCTGGTCAAGAAGTGTATGAAGGCATGATTATTGGTGAAAATAGTCGTGAAGGGGATATGGATGTCAATCCTTGCAAAGAAAAAAAATTAACGAATATGCGTGCATCAGGTAGCGATGAGGCTATTAAGTTAGAACCACCGCGTGCTATGGATTTGGAGACTTGCATGGAATGGATTATGCCTGATGAAATGATTGAAGTTACGCCAAATCATATCCGATTACGAAAAAAAGTATTGAGAGCAAATTTACGTAAATAAATGAATACGTATAAAATTATTATTGCTTATGATGGCACTGATTATGCTGGTTGGCAGGTCCAACCAGCGGTTCTTTCGGTTTCGCAACAATTACAAAAAACTTTTTATGACGTATTTAAACATCCCATAAAGCTAGTTGGTTCTTCCAGAACTGATGCAGGTGTGCATGCGTTGGGTCAAGTTGCAATATTTAAAACCTCTATGAATATTGAGTCAAAAGCTTTATTGCACGCATGGAATAATCTATTGCCAGCTGATATTATCGTTCGATCGATACTGCCTGTATCTTCAGATTTCCACCCTCAAGCGAATGTTGCACAAAAAACGTACTGGTATCACGTATTTAATGGTATAAGGCCGTTACCGTTTATACAGCGGTATGGTTATTATTGTCGTTATTCCTTTGACCCTGAAAAATTATGCCAGGCGTTACATGTTTTTGTAGGGACTCACGATTTTCGATCATTTTGCACCGGTTGGGATATGGATGATACGGTGCGAACTATTGATTCTATCAGCTTGCATTATATTAAGCGCTATAAAGTCTATCGAATTGAAGTAAAAGGGCCCGGATTTTTGCGCTATATGATTCGGCGCATTGTGGGAGCTTGTCTTGAAGTCGCTTCACGCAGAGACTTGCAAATTCCTCTCTTGCATGAAGTATTAGCAGAGAAAAACCCTGAGCAAACATTGCCTAAAGCGCCAGCTAAAGGTTTATTGTTATATAAAATTAAATATCGTACCGTATAGGAATTTTATATGTATTTATCCTTGCTATTAATTCTTTTTGCAACGACGAATATCTTTGCAATGAGATTAGAAGATGATCAAAACCGATACTTTATGCAAAAAAAATTAAACTATGTGGTCGGTCCAGATAATCGAGTAGCATCGAGCTCATCAGAGCAAGTAATTGAAGTAAAAGAGGTTGATGAAAAAGTGATCGATGATGAACAAGAGGCCGATTGTCCGAGAAAAAATAATAGAGCAGCGCAAATAAAAGACATATGTAAAAGCTGTGCCGTGATTAGCTGTATTGTATCAATAGTAGGAGCAACCATCTTTGCCGTTACGGAATGTTTAATAATTGTTTCAAAAAATTGATTATAATTTCAAATAGTTATATCTATTGTTCATTCATGCATATTCATGCTATAATAATTGAGAGAGATATTCGTTATTTTCTTTCAATTACAAATTTTTCAAAAAACTAGGAATATAATATGAAAAATGGTTTCACAAGAAAACTTGTTTGGTATGGCATAGGTGCGGTTCTTTTTTTAAGTTTGATGAGCGCTGGTTATTATGCGTTTGTACCACTGAATGGTATTTATGAGGTCAATGAATCGCGTGATTTGTCGTTTCTAACGCAAACATTTACTCGTGATTTGTATTGGTTGACAACGGCATCAAGTCACGATGCGGCATATATGGTAAAGCATCATGCAAAATCGAAGGAACCGCAGGACGAAGGTAAGCTTGTCATTAAGGTTGGTTATGAGCGTAACAAACCGGTTGGCTTTGTCGCTTATTATATGGAGAATTTTTATACAGGAAAAGTATTATTTCTTGATGTGCATCCTGATTTTCGTGCACAACGGTGGGGATATAAATTACTCGATTATGCCGTAAAAAAGTTAATACAGCAAGGTGCATTGAAAGTGGAATTAATTACCCGCGTTAATAATAGTTCGGCTCGATCTTTATATACTAAGTATGGTTTTAAAGAAACGGGGCGAGATGAAGAATTCGTGAACTATGAGTTCCGGCCAAGCTAATTTTTAAAATTCTTGAAATTATGAAATATCTTTTTGTAAGAGTTATACATTGTATAGATATTGTATAATTTTTTTATAAAAAGGTTTTTTACTCATGATTAAAAAATTAATTCGTTATGGCAATAGTAATGCATTAGTGCTTGATAAAGCAATTTTAGAGTTATTAAATATTCCCGAAGGCTCATTTGTAAAGTTAAAGACGGATGGGCAATCGTTAATTGTTTCAAAGCTTTCGGTTGATGAACTTAATACGAATCAAAAATATTTATCGGCAGTCAAAGATGTGTCTGAAAATAGTACAGAAACATTCTATGAAGAAGCCGATGAAAAGAAATATACGTCCTATTATTGGCGATTGCTCATGCAAACGTTACAGGAAATACAAAAAAAATATCAGTTACACGAAAATCTACATGCTATTAAAAATGAATTTTACACTGCCGCCAAAAAATTAATTGATGGTATGTGTGATAATCAAGAGAGCTCAAAGGAATTCATTACTGAATTTAACAAGCTTCGTTCTACATTTTTACCTGAAAAATTTTTTTTACGTCAAAATGCTTCTCATAAGCTATATGGTGCAAGGCGCCTTGAGTCATTGTGATTTTCTAATCGAATGATTATTTATTTTTTTATATAAACTAAATAATCACCTCATTTATTTTAATGAGAGTACCCTTCGGTGGATGATATCATCTTTTAATGATAAGGTATCAGCGAATAAAGGTACTCCGCTCCAAGTGAAAGTACTTAAAAATGAAGAATTAGTGGTAGGTTTTATTACGTATACATTGTATAAAGAAGTGAAGAGGTCGTACGATCTTTTTAAAATTTTCTCTCCTATTCGTTACGGGCATATTGAAGCAGTCGGCGTAGATGCAGAGAAAAGGAATAAGGGTTTTGGAACTCAGTTATTAACCTTTGCGATAAATGATTTAAAAAAACAGGGTGTAAATGTGATAGATTTGTCGGTACACAGAGATAATCCTAACGCTATAGCTTGTTATAAAAAATTAGGTTTTGTTCAAAAGAGCGATGATGGCTATAATCTTTGGTTAGAAAAAACTTGTAAATAATTGGTTAATTAAAAAGAATTTAACTAATCAAAGCAATAAGTCTGTATGATTATTCATAGTGGCTTTTACAACATTATTAAATAAGGCTGATTTTTCAGCTTCATTTTGTATGAGCATACGAACGGAGTGCATGCCTTGTTCTGCATGTTGTTCTCGCTTTTTACTATCGTTAAAGAAAAAAATTGCTGAATTGTGCTGAAATTCATCTTCGGCACAATCCAGATATATAATGCCCGCATTATCTTCTTTCAGCGTATTGTCCGTGATCCGCGACAATGGAATCTCTTTTATGAGATACAATAGTTCTTTAAATGCATGGCTGCTAAGGCTTTGTATCGCGACTGGTTTTAGCACTACATTTTTTTTTAACAGAAAATAATGAGCATCGGTAGGTTGCGGGTCATTAGAACCGGGAATCTTTGTTAAATGCAGCGGAAGTAATTGTACTGCCGTAATTTTATGCTTTTTTTTCAACTCTAAGAAACGCACATATGCAGCAGCATGACTAATACCAATGAATGTTGGATGCTTGAAAAGAGATGAAACGGTGTGTTTGTGCGCATTTGGCATTTTTAACAAACTAATATATTTATTTTTAATGGTTGGAATATAGAGTGAATAGGATGCTTCTGATTCATTATTATCTTCGTTAGTGGTATAAAGCGTTATAATATGATTATATTCGGTGGATCGGTGATTTTGATATCCCAACGATCTAATTAATAGATTTAAATTTTCTTCATGTTCTTTTTGTATAGTATATTTTAATCGGGGTTGGGTAAGCGCACTCATTAAACCTTCGTACGTTTGGAAAAAACTTTCTAAAGAATATTTAATTTCTTCAGGTAAAGGGCTTGTCTTTTGCATGAATGAAACAGTATCGTGAGGAGTAAGTTCTCTTTCATCATAGCTATTGTTATTATCCATTGCGTGTGCAAAAATAAATACTATATTAAAAATTAAAAAGGTTATTTTTTTCATTTTTTTTATTTCCATTCGTTTGGTATTGAAATATTCATTATTGTAAGTATATAAGGCGCAATGTCACGTAATTCTTGTAACGTTAATGCAATATTTTTGTCTTTTAATTCTTTATTTATCGAAATAAAAGGTACCTTATTCGTGGTGTGCGAAGTTTTTGGTTGCCCAGTTGCTAAATCTATCATCTCTTCCGCATTGCCATGATCAGCCGTAATTATAAGCGTTCCATTCATTTTTTCTACGACCATCTCATATAATTTCTTGAGCTGTTCGTCCAAGCATTCAACTGCTTGTACCGTGGCGCGAAAATTGCCTGAATGTCCGACCATATCGGCGTTTGCATAATTCATTAAATAAAAATCTTTTGGATCATGGCGTAACGATTCCAGCACGGTTTGTGTAATTTTATCAGCAGACATGTTTGGTTTTTTAATATAGTTTTGTGCTGAAATTGATGGAATTAAAACTCGTGTCTCGCAAGGTACAGCTTCTTCTCTGCCACCATTGAAAAAATAGGTTACATGCGCATACTTTTCTGTCTCGGCTATAGTAAATATCGTTTTACCATGCGCACATAAAACGTCTTTTAATGTCTGATCAATAACCGTCCGAGGAAATAAAACTTCGCAAGGCAATTTTGCATTATCATAGCTGACGAACGTCATAAAAAAGGAAAGATCTAATGGTTTGTGCGAAAAAAAGTTACAATCTGGATCAATAAATGCCTGTGTTAATTGACGAGCGCGGTCAGGGCGGTGATTAAAAAAAATAACTCCGTCGTCATGCTGAATTATCGCATTTTTGTTCAGTTGAGTCGGAGGAATGAATTCATCAGTAATATTTTGCGCATAATAATATTGAATAGCATCAGTCCAAGAATCAAATTGCAGCTCCTGCTTTTGTGTGAGCACTTGATATGCTTGCTGTGTTCGTTGCCAATTATGATCGCGGTCCATTGCATAAAATCGACCATGTAGTGAGCCAATAATACCAATACCAATGGTATTCATAGCAGCTTCTAAACGTTTTAAATAGATACTGGCAGATTGGGGTAATACGTCACGGCCATCAAGAAACGCATGCACAATGACCTGTTTGATGTTTTGTTCTTTTGCGGCTTGCAATAAAGCGAATAAGGAATTTTCGTGACTATGTACCCCACCATCAGAAAGCAAACCGATGCAATGCAAAGGATGCCCGTTTTTGGCAATCTTTTTTAAGTTATCAACTAAAATATTCATTGAAAAAAAGGATCCGTTTTTAATCGATTCTTGTATTCGAGTTGCATCTTGTTTGACGATACGTGCGCAGCCGATGGTCAAATGGCCAACTTCTGAATTTCCCATCATATTGGGTAGAAGACCTACCGCAATGCCTGATGCGGCAAGTGTGGTATGAGGGTAATGCTTATATACATAATCTAAAAATGGTTTTTTAGCGTGGGCTATTGCATTGTAGTTCGTCTGAGTGCTTATGCCAAAACCATCAAGAATGGCTAGTACAGTGGGTTTTGGTGACATTTAATTTCCTATTTAGTATAATGGTATCTTGTTACAAGGAAATTATATATGAAAAAAAAATTTATTTTGATACTATTGCTCAATCTTAATAATTTTACCTCTATTATTATTGCGCAAACGGATCCCTCTGGGCACATAGATATGCAGTTTGATGAGGAGGAAGAATGTCAATTTATTGAAGATGATGATTTAGATGCTTCGTTAGCCGGTTCATCATATGAAATAAAACCAGATTTAAGACCAACGCCATGGTGGTTGAAAATTGCCAAAACGGTAGGTGGGAAAATTTTTTTGGCAACATTAGGACTTATTAGTATGTGTAAAAAAAATTGGCACTCTTTTAAATTGTTTATTGGTTATGCGCCCCAGTACAAAAAATGAAAAGCATGAATTTGCGTTATTTTTTCCTGCTATGCCGCAAAAGCCGGAATCACTCGTTGTAACCGACCCTGTGTTTATTCATAGGATAGCGCATATATTACGGTTAAATGTTAATGATTCTATTATATTATTTGATCGTACTATCAATGGTATTGCGCAAATTGTTACCATTCAAAAAAAATTAATTGAACTCTCGTTCAACTCAATCAAGAAAAATCTTTCTTTAGTACCAAACATAACTATCGGATTGCCACTTTTAAAGCGTGATTCGTTTGAACAGGCTTTATATGCAGCAACAGAGCTTGGCGCCAATGAAATTCAATTGTTAATAACAGAAAAAAGTCAGCGTATATTCACGCAAAAAGAGATGATACGCGCTCAAAATATTGTCCATGCAGCGGCTGAACAGTCTAAAAATTTTGCATTCCCTATTTTACACGAGCCGATATCACTACCGATCTTTTGTCAACGAGTTGAATCGGACTGCGTACCAATATTTTTTGATCCGCACGGTGAACCTATAGCCAAGGTTGTCAACAATTTTTCAATGAAGGACAGTAAAGCATATACGCTGTTAGTTGGTCCAGAAGGGGATCTATCGAGTCAAGAAAAAGAGCTTTTGAGAGATCATACTTATAGATTTGTTCAATTGACTCCCACCATTTTGCGATCATATCAAGCCCTGACTATCGGATTAGGCATTTTCAGGTCTTTTTTGTAGCAATTCTCATTGAATGTTTTTTGTGGTATTATAGGAATGATAAAATAACCATTAATGCCAGAATTGTTTTCTAATATGAATATAAATTATAATTTTTCCAAAAGAAGCTCGATATTATTATTGTTTTGGTTCAATGCATTATTACCTATTGTGCCTCACATACCATTTCAAGATACGCGATATGAAGAGATGAAATTATTTCCACTGGGAATGACAATGTTGATACCAGCATATGTTTTTGGAACTGGGCATGTTTTTATGTGTGCGGTAGGAGCGTTTTACGGTAAGTTTTCAGAGATTAAAAATAGCAAAAAAGAGCTGTTAAATGAATCTATAAAGACCGGTAATATTGAAGAATTTAAAAAAAATATATCATTTTTTCTCGATTTTTATATCATCGATCAGTCTAGGTTTCTCATTAAACAGATTAATGAAAATTGTAATGATCAAGAGAAAAGAGATCAATTAATTGATTTTGTTAATCAGCAGAAACTACTAGCTACAAATTCATTTAATAACTCTAAAAAATTAGAGCAAATTGGTTTTGATTTGGTAAAAAAAATCACCGCTCGAGGATAAAGTTCTATCTCAAGGAGAGCAAGCTCTTGCTCTTAATCTTTTTCAATTAGTATAATTTTTG
>JANWKD010000023.1 GCA_025451595.1 Candidatus Babeliales bacterium
CATTGAGCATTATTGGGCCTTTATTAAAAACAAAATTCGCAAGTTATTAGGACTAGAAAATATAGATATTTCTGAGGCCGCTATTACCGCTTTCAATACTGTCTAAACTTAAATGGAATTAGCTATACAAAATAGGAATTACTTCTCCTTGCTTTTCCGACAAAACATGAGTATCCCAAAGCCGAGTAATAAGCCAAATAAAATCAATGAGCTAATCCCATACAAAATAAAATTACGTATAGTTGCACTCAGTAATAGCAGGCAGCTTCCTATTGCGGTATAAACAATCCATTGTGAAGTAAAGATAGCTACTTTTTTACGTAATGCATAAAACATTCCCACAATACTGAGCGTGTATGCAATAGTGCAACCCAGCACACTAATTTGCTGCATCTGAACTATGTTTCCTTGCAATAACATAAGGTAGCTTATGCATAAAAATATTTCTGCGAGAACGCACAGTGTTGGTATATGAAACTGATTTAATCGTGCGAATTTCGTTGCAAGCCATATATGTTTTTTTTCTGCTAAAATAAATAAATTCCAATGATTACTAAATAAAATACCATACGCGCCTCCCAATGCAGAAGAGGCTAATGCGATATGTAAAAGATTAGTAACAGTATTGGCAATTGCTGGTAACCAAGGCAGTAGCGTGCGCAATATGTTCGGGAAAACGCCTAAAAAATTTTCTTGTTGAACTAATATTGCTCCAAACGTTAAAAACATTACTAGTTGATAGATAATGGTAATGCATACGACAATTGCAAATGAATAAAGAACCGCTTTGGGGGCATTGCGTTCAGCATTTTCAATAGATCTACTAATAGAACAGCTTGCTTCAAATCCGGTAAAGGCGTACAAAACGAGCGGTATAGTGGAAGGTATTCCTTCAAAGATGAATGTTGCTGGATTAATAGTCCAACCTTTAAATAGGTATAAGCAACTTAAAATAGCAAATAAAATGGGCGTTAGTTTAAGAACGATAAACAGATAAATAATATTGGTGCCGGTTTTCATATGTAATAAGTTTAAGCATCCAAACAGACAGATAATTGCTACATCGAGAACAAACGGATTGTATGGTTGCAAAATGGGGATTATTGTTTGAATCATAACTGAGAATACATGAATAAGAAGGGCAGCCGAAGCAATTTTGCCTATAAAGTATGCCCACGCGCTTAAAAACCCCGCAAAAGAACTTATGTCCTGAGCGGCATACGTATAAAAGCCACCATGCGGATATCTTTTTAATAGTGCCGCAATGGCAAGAATTAAGGGTAGTAGCAATAATGCTACAATGCTATAGCTAAAAAATCCTAAAAATCCCGTTAACTTTGCTAACGTAACCGTGTTAATAAAAATGCCGGTTCCAAACATAATGTTAATATTAATAAATAAGGCGGCCCATAACGAAAGTTTACGTCCGGTCATGATGTCCTTTTAAAATTCAGTATATTCTTTAATAACTTTTTTTTATTATATGCTATTTAAAAAAAATTGCATGTAGTAAAGATCAAATACAATAGATTAACTACTATTACTTCCGCGCTACGTACATAGCAATCGAGCCAGCCACAGCAGCATTTAAGCTTTCTGCGCCACCAGGCATTGGTAGCGTAATCATTTCATCACACGCTTGGAGCCATTCAGGTGAAATGCCTCGCGCCTCATTGCCAATAACCAGTAGTGCTTTATCTTTTTCTATTGCTTCAATTGATTTACCGCCAGTAACAATTAATGCATATAACAATAAATTACCTTTGCTTTTTAATAAGGTTTGCCAATCGCAACAAATCACACTGATCATGCCAATAGTGCCTGCACTTGCTTGCACTACTTTTGGACTCCATGGATCAACGCCTTCAATAATAATAACGGTTTTTTTATTGAATGCAGCGGCGGTACGAATTAAGGTTCCCATATTGCCAGGATCTGAAATGTTAGCCAATACAATTCCTGGTCCCAAAATAGGTTTTTCTGGTTGTTTTGGTAAAGTAAAAAGCCCTACGATACCACTTGGCGTTTTTGAATTGCTTATTTTTTTTAGAACCTGATCATTGATAATAGTAATTTTCTCGATTGAGGCGATTTTAATTGCCTGGGTTACCATTGAATCAAGCACAAACAGTTGCTGTAGTTGCTGTGATTCGATCAAGGTTTTACAGGTGCGAAAGCCTTCAGCTACAAATTGTTTTTGCGTATAGCGAGCTGATGCATCAGTCAATAAAGTTGCAACTGTTTTAATAAGTGAATTATTAGCAGAAGTTATTTTTTTCATATTTTTTTATTAACATTTCTGTTTATATTTTGTCTTCTAAAATAGATTGTCGATAGCGTTCCATAAGCTTTACCATAAAATGTACATTATGCAGACTCGCAAGAGATAATCCCGTCATCTCTTTTGCTTTAAATAGATGATGCATATAGGCGCGAGTATAATTTTGACATACCAAACAATTACAGTTTTTATCAATTGGTTCCATTGAATCTTTATTGCTTGCATGTAAAATTTTGAGATTTCCACTGGTGGTAAATAATAATCCATGCCGTGCGCAACGGGTAGGATGTGAACTGTCAAACGTATCTATACCCAGAGCAATGGACTGCTCAAGTGAAATAAGGTCGCCAATGCCCAGTAAATGATTTGGTTTTTCGTAGGGCAGCCACGGCATGACACTGATCAGCATATCGATCATTTCTTGCCGATTTTTACCTAAACTACCACCAATGGCATAGCCATCAAAATCAAGAGAACTCAGATATTGGCAACTCCGTTTGCGTAGTTCAATATCAATACCGCCATGAATAACGGCGTACATTGCTTGCTGTTTCGGATTTTTTTTGTGCTCATCAAGGGATCGTTTTTCCCAGCGATGGGTACGATCAAGTGACTTTCTCAGTTGCCATTGATCAATATGGTACGGTGGTAGTTCATCAAGAGGGATGATAATATCTGCACCCAAATCTTTTTGCGCTTGAATAGAGGTTTCTGGGGTTAATAATAACGGAGAACCATCGCGGTATGAACGAAACAAAACGCCGTCTTCAGAGATTTTGATAACAGAACCGTCATGCTTTTTCTGCCCCCGACTTTTCAGTTCATCATGTACCGTGCCGTAGGCAAGGCTGAATACTTGAAAGCCACCAGAATCGGTAATAATTGGACTATTACGTTTCATAAACGTATGCAAACCGCCACTTTTTTTGACTATGTGAGTGCCGGGTTGAACCATTAAGTGATAAGTATTGCAAAACATAAGTTGCAAGCCAAGATTATTGATGGTAGTCGAGTCTAAGGCTTTTAACGTGGCATTGGTGCCTACTGCTACAAAATTAGGCGTATCAATAACACCATGTGGCGTGTGGATTTTGCCCACGCGTGCCCGTGATTTTTGAGACTGATGTATGAGTTCAAAGGTAAAGTAGTTCATAAAATATCCCCATTCTTTCATTTTTCAAAATTCAAGAATCGGGTGCCCCGTTTGTTAAAATTTGAACTGAATTTTGATTGTATGATTTCTTTGAATACCAAATAAATGGCGTTGAAAGCGAGATCGCTATCAGTTTAATAGTATAACTAATAATGATAAGTTCGCCTAGATGCGATATAATGCCATAAAGCCCTAAAAAGCTGAACAAGATAGTGTCGAGTAACTGACAAATACTTATTGAGATTACATTGCGCATCACCAAGTATTTGTTATGGCACTGTTTTTTTAAGAATCCGTATAGACGATATTCTAATTGTTGCACTATGAAGTAGGTGAACAATGAAGCTGTTATAATGCGTGGCGTGAGAGCAAATAAGGCATAATAATGAACGTGTGCAGAGTCAAAGCCATTGGGCACATAGGCAAGATGAATCTGAGAAAGCACCAAAGCGCATATTGAAACTATAAAGCTGATGGTAATCGTTTTTTGTGCAATTTCTTTGCCAAAATATTCTTGCAATAAATTAAACCCAAGAACAATACCAATCGTAAATGCGTCAGTGGCGGTTGCCTGTAGGCCAAATAAGGGTATCTGTTTTGCGATAAAAAAGTTTGCCAATACACAAAATAAGCATATCAGCGCAATAAGGGCTTCTTTGCCAAGTTTTAATGAGAAAAGGAGCATTAAGCCAATAATGCTGCTGTGTGCAATAAAAATTAGTTCATTGAGCATTGTTTTTTACGATTTTTTAAATTGTACTTTTTTTTGACTGCTTGATTAGTATAACTTGATTTTTTTAAAAATTCAATTAGAAATTTATGATAATTGCTTAATACATACTCGTTGTACTATCTGTGCCAAGGGTTTGGGCGCCTGCGTTTCTAGAAAATAGCGCCAGCAATATTTTTTTGTTGAAGGATTTTTCCCATTAACTTTTTGATCATAAAATTGCGATAGGTATGTATACGTTTGTCTATCAGTCGGGTGATTGCCATTCGGTTTATCAGGAGAATCGGAATTTTTAACTACGTCGATGTAATTCTCAATCAATTGAAATTTTTTAAGATCACACATTTTATCCACAGCAAAAAGATCAGCTTCCATTTCGTGGAATTTAATGACTGGTTTTATAGCAAAATAACTGAGAGCCGCGCATGTACAAGGCAGCAGCGTCCCAATCCATTTATTGTTTTTTTTATATTTTGAAAGAAGGAATGAACTTGATCGAAAGATTGTAATATAGCTAACTAGAATCGAAGCAAAGCATTTATCATTATGTTTATGAACAATATGTCCGCTCTCATGAAATAGAGTAAGTTCTTTGTGTGAATACTCTGAATCCATTGTTTTGGGATCAATAATGAAATATTGTTTATTGGTAAGATAACTTTTTTTTACACAAGCTGCAATGCCTAAAGGATGTAATGGAAACTGTTTGATTACTACTTTTTGCGGATTAATATTGCATGCTTGCAATATAGGTTCGATTGTTTGTTTGTCTTGGAGGCTCGCATCGGGCATGGTAAAAGGAGTTGCGTGTTGAATATTAAATTTTACTGAATCCCATGCATAATATTCCATAGACATGCTTGAAAAAAATATAGTCAAACAAGCAAAAGACAATAACCGTTTTTTCATCCTGACCTCTTGTTATATTAAGCTTCATTATAACAGCGGGTAATCCTTAAAGCCAATAAGTTGACACTCGGGTTGAGGAATAATACCAAACTGATCAAGTACCAGTTGTTGCATGGACTTTGCTAATTGAAGAATATCTGCTGATGTTGCATTTCCCGTATTAATGATCATATTGGCATGCTGATGCGAAACTTGAGCACCACCAACTTTCAATTGGCCTTTAACGCCGATTTTATCAAGATAGTAGGCAACATAGATCATTTTTTTTCCATTACTTGTTATCGAAACTTCATCTTCATAGAAATTTCTAAAAAAGCTACCACACGTATTACTTGCAGGGTACCGTTGTTCTCTGTGACGAACTATTTCTGCTCGTCTGCCGTACGCGTATGCGGTTTGAATATCAGTTGCTTTTTGTAGCTCAAAGGTAGCCGTTAACAAATAATACCTATGTTCAAGTAATTTAGATCGATTATAACCAAACTGAAACCAATCGTTATCCACTACTAATATATTTCCTGTACTTTTTTCAATCACTTGAGCTGAAACGAGAAAATGACTTACTAGGTATTGAAAGTAATGTAAATTAATATACACCGATCCACCAACAGTGCCTGGTATGCCACTAAATTCTTCAAGCCCTACGAGATTGTGGGAAAGGCAAAAATCTATTAAGGCATGCATAGAAACGCCGGCACCGGCAGTTAAGAGCGCCTGCTGATCCGAAATATCTTGTATAGAAATTTCTTGTAGCTGTGGCCGAATAACCAAGCCATCAAAGCCTTGATCGCTGACAAGAATATTTGCTCCATGACCCAAGATAAATAGTGCAAGATTATGATCAGCAGCAAATGATAGCGCTTCTTTAAACTCGTTCTCGGTTGAAGGCTCTACAAAGAATTTTGCATCGCCGCCCGTTTTAAACCAGTTTTTATCCTGTAATGATATTTCTTTGTAGATAGCAAACGGTTGATGGTAACGACGTATTATAGTCAATTCGTTCAACAATGGCGTTTGCTTTAGTTTAACTATCGGTTGCATGAAGTATTATATTCGCTCATTTTTTTAGGAATTTTTCTAATAACTACTTTATGTTCAGTTACTAATTCTAAGCATCGCTGGCTGCAGCAATTGTTCAACCGACTCATGCAGGTTGGGCATGCTACGTATTGCTTATTGCATTCTGCGTTTAAGCAGTTAGTATACTCATCATAAGGAGAATTGCAAATATCACAATGTGTTAATATTTCATTGGTTACCGGAACTGAAATGCGACCATCAAATACGTAATTTTTGCCTCTAAAATATCCATTAGGATATTGCGCGACATAACGATCAATACCACCTTGCATCTGATATACTTCTTTGGCAATGTTTTTTAACTTTAAATAGGCAGAAGCTCTTTCGCAACGTATCCCGCCCGTGCAAAACATAACAACTTGTTTGTCTTTAAATAGTTCTTCATTGCTATCAATAAATTGCGGCAATTCTCTGAAATATTGAATATTTGGCGTTATTGCATTTACAAAGGTGCCAATACGTGATTCATAATCATTGCGTGCATCAAATAACAATAAGTTATCTGGCTTTGAAGCAATAAGTTGATGTGTTTGCTCAGGCGTTAAATGAGCGCCAGCGTCTTTTGCGCTCACTTGATCTGGATGAATGCCTAGGTTTACTATTTCATTACGAACAACAACTCGCATGCGAGGGAAAAAATCGCTACCACCAATGCCCTCTTTAAATTCAATACCAGCAAATAGCTCGTGAAGAGACATTTTTTGTTTATAAAGATCAATTGCTTGAGAGCTTCCACCGACTGTTCCATTAATACCTTCATGGGCGATAATAACTCTTCCCTTAAGATTTAACGCTTTGCAGAGACTTACTTGCCATTGTAAAATTTCTTGAGGGTTTGCAATGTCTATGTATTTATAAAAAAGTATTATTTTTCCTGCCATAACAATTCTCTATTGGTAAAATTTAAAACAATTTTTTTTTAATTAATATTTTTTTTATTATATATAACTTTAGCAGCAGAGTCGATGATTTAATTGTTTTTTAGGTTTATTCTGTAAAAAATATTTATCTGGACGATATTTTCAAGCGATTGTATCTGCTTTTTCATTTCTTTTTAAAAGTAACTTTCCTCATTGAGCTTGCATTCATACTCCAAATATTTATTTTTGTATTTAGTTACAATAGGGTTTTACAGTATAAGCAATCAATTTTTTTTGGCAATAATTAATTTTTATTGCAATGCGTATTAATTTTTAACTATTCAGTTGGATGTCCTTGTGATATAATCGATGAGCAGTGACTAACATTATATATTGTTCAAAGGCATATCTTATGAAACTTTCACTTTCTTGGATATTTGACCATTTAGAAGGTTCTTGGAAATCCACCAGCATTTCATCATTTTATGAGCAATTTAACCGAAAAATTGCTGAAATAGATGAATTACAGCATTATACCGTAGATGTATCGGTATGTACCTTAGCCCGTGTTATAACTATTGGTCAAAAAGTCAACGTTGTTTCGGCTGAGCTCAACAAAGAGTTTGAGCTCGATTATAGGCCAGATGCGATCTTGGGCAAGATATTTATAGTAATCAAGAAAAACGATACGTGGACGTGGGCCCAATACGATGATTTGCAATTAGCGGGAACTGGGTTATTGCATTCAATTTCAGTATCAGAAAGTGATTTTGAAGGAAATTGGAAATCTGTATTTGAAGTAGAGGATTATATTATTACCATTGACAATAAAAATATCACTCATCGACCTGATTTATGGGGCCATCGCGGCTTTGCGCGCGAGGTCGGTGCGCTTTTGTCAATGCCATTGCGTAAGCAACAGCAATTAGTAGCGCAATGCGAAATTCAGAAATACGATTCAATTTCAAATCCTAATCAGACAAATCCTTTTGTATTGTCTATAGAAAATAAGAAGTGGTGTCGGCGTTTGGCCGGATTTTATCTCGATAACATAACGGTGCATGATGCGCCATTATGGATGGTTCACCGGTTGTTGCGCATTGACGCTCGACCTATTAATTCTATTGTTGATGTTACCAATTATGTAATGTTTGATTTTGGGCAGCCTGTCCATGCGTTTGATGCTGATTATATAAAAAGTAAAAAAATTGTAGCAACCAGTAGCCAGCCTGACCAATCATTCCTATTGCTTGATAATGAAACCGTTACCCTTACTGGTAATGAAATAGTAATCAGTGATGGAAGTAAGCCGTTAGCGCTTGCAGGAATCATGGGAGGTAAAGAATCTTCGGTACAAGACGGTACCAGTTCTGTACTGATTGAATCGGCAAATTTCAATGCAGGAACTATTAGAAAAACCTCTGCAGAGTTTAAAAAAAGAACAGAGGCTTCCAGTCGATTTGAAAAAAATTTAGATCCAAATCAAAATGTTACTGCTTTGCAGCGTTGTATACAATTGTTTAAAGAAATGAGAGTTTCTTTAAACAATATCATTATTGACTCTATTGGCCAGGAGGCTATTTCACCAGTTATTGAAATAGCACACGAATTTATAGAAAAAAAGTTAGGGGTTTCGCTTGATCCCTCCTTTGTTATTGCAACGCTACGTGCATTAGAGTTTATAGTTGATTATGATAGCAAGAGTGCTCGTTATAAAATTATCGTACCCACGTTTCGGGCAACGAAAGATATTCTATTACCTGAAGATGTCGTTGAAGAAATAGGGCGCTTTTATGGTTATGAGCGGATTCCGGTTTTGTTACCGCAATTTGATCGTAGGCCATATCCGATTGCACCGTTGCTTTCAGATCGATCTATTATAGATTTCTTAATATTTGCTGGAAGAGCAAGAGAAGTAAAAAATTATGCTGTTTTCGATCAGGAATTTTTGCAACGAATTCATTGGCAGCCATCGTGGGCTTTGGAAATTAAAAATCCAATATCGGAAAATCATAAGTTATTCGTTACTTCTTTAATCCCTCATTTGTTTAAAAATATATATAATAACGC
>JANWKD010000024.1 GCA_025451595.1 Candidatus Babeliales bacterium
AAATTCGCTCACTACCCGCTGGGCGTTATCTGTGAGCGGTTTTGATTTTTCCCACGCAATCACCTCACCTACACAATCATCTTGAGCTTGTTGATCCAGTGCTGAACACCCGACTGAAACAAAAAAGATAATTGATATAAGAACCTTCATGCTTTTCCTTTCAAATGCCAAAATTATAACAAATTGTATGCAAAATAAAAGACCCGGAAGAAGTTCCGAGTCTTTTATGATCAAAAATGGTTTGATTAAATTAGGATATAACAACTCCTAATTTTTGTGCGGCATTTAATGCAATAACATATGCTGGATACGAAGTATTACCATTCGTAATGGTTGGCATAACTGAATCATCCACGACCATAAGGCGATTAACACCAAACACGTTTAAATTGCCATCCACGACACCATCAGCAATAGTTGTACCCATTTGACAGGTTCCACAGCCATGGAACTGAGCAAGCCATACATTTTGCGCCGTTGCAAACAATCGAGCATCTGTAGTATAATCAGCATCTCTCGGGAATAACCTGTCGAACCCAGGAATGGTTTGCAATAATCTAAGCACTGCAATTGCTCTTTGAGCATCAGCTCCCGCAATACCGCCTTCATAACAGTTAAAATTAATTGCAGGTTGATTAAGCGGATTCGTGTCGGTAATAGTTACCGTACCTCGGCTCGAGTTAATCACCAACTGAGGGGAAACAGCAACAATATTACTCGTGCTTGTTACACCAAATTCGATTAATACTTGTGGTTGCGGAAATAGCCCATTGCCAAAATTTGCTCCGACTGAAACTAAATCTTGAATAACACGATCTATCGGTTGATTTGTAATATCATGGAATGCTGCCATCAATAAACCAACAGTAGCTGGAACTTCACCTTCATTTGAATAAGCAAGTACCGGACCATAATGAGTTTGTAAATTTTGACCAACCAATGGATTGTTTACGACAACCGGGATCCCTAACGGCGTAAGTACTGCTGGATCACCAATACCAGAAAGTTGGAGTAGTTGTGGAGAGTGAATAGCGCCAGCGCACACTATCACCTGTTCGCGGGCATATGCTCTAAAAACTCTTTCTGGATCATCTCCCAAAATATATTCTACGCCAATTGCAGTCGTGCCATCAAATAATATACGCGAAGCCTTTGCTTCTGAAACAATATGTAGCGCTCTTCCAATCCCTTGACCAGTTGCATAGTTAACAACTGATTGCGGTAAAAAGGCACTCACCGAGAACGAACGCGTCGACGTGCCGGGAACAAACGGAGGTGTAACGTACTCTTGTGAAGCAGAAACACACAGGTTACCATTATTATCAGGATCATTATAATCAGGAGCTTGAGGAACGTTTACCGTAGCGGCCAAAGCGTTCGCAAAGGAATCCCCAGTGACTACAGGTGCTTGAGAAATAAACAATGGACCATTCAGGCCACGCTGCGCAGGGTTTGCTACAGTACCATTTGGAGTATAATGCTCCATGAAAAGCATTAATGGAAGTAGATTGTCATACATCCAAGAATTATCCCCTGTTTTGGCTGCCCAACTATCATAAATAGAAGGAGTACCGCGAACCGCAAGTAAGTAGTTATGCGCGCTAGAACCGCCCCACATAAAACCTTGGCTGTAAGGGAATCCATAAATATAGGTATTAAGCCCATTGCCGAATCCAACTCCCAATCCAGATATGGTAACTTGAGAATATTTTGGATCAGGTCCTAAAGAAAAATAAACGACTGGATCACTTGATAAAATCTTAGGATCGGTAGCGTAATTAAGCCCTTGCTCCAAAACAAGCACTGAATTTTGTTCTGAAAGTTTACCGGCAAGCGTTGCACCAGCGGTACCATTACCTACAATTATATAATCAGCAATGCAACCATTAGCAACTTGCGCTGCGGCAGGCAATGCTGCTGTTAATAAGAATAAAATCGATAAATGAAAAAAAGTTTTTTTCATAATCTGCTTCCTTTTTTAAATGTGATATTATCCGTTAAAAATGATATTTAAGACCAAACGTTACCGGGAACGAAAGTTCTGTTTTGATTCTTGGCGATGCAATGAATGATCCTCCTTGCAATGCAAAAATTTCTGGTTCAGTCAGAGCTAAGCAACGACCACCGCGTGGGCCTCTGGTTGCCACCACTTCACCGGTAATGACAAATGACCAGCAGCTACAAAACCCTATGTCAGCACCAAAATTTAGACCACCACTCACATCAGTGCGATGTCTATAGAAATCTCGCTTGAATGAGAAATCGCATGCACAAACATCAGTGACTGCTTCAGTTGTTACTAAATTATGCGCATGTATATTTGCACGAGCAAGGAATCCAACTTTTCCACCAATAAAGAACTCGGTCGTGTCACAAAACATTGGGCAGGTATAATAACGTATACCAAAATAACCACTCACTGCTCGATAATGTCCTAAACGAAGATTAACTGCTTCATTGACATCGGTAACAAAACCAGATTTTTTTCGAGATGCTTGAATATAGTTTAATTCACCGTACAAGGTAATATGCTGAGACCAATCATAGGTTACTTGCCCGCCAACTATCCATGGCGTACTAAACAATCTACTAAATTTTGGGAACTTACCAAGATCAATCGGAACGAGAGTACCAGTACCACAATCACAAGCATTTAATAAAAGATCTCCCCTGTTTCTCCAAAGCGTTGGATAGACACCGGCTTGCACCTGCAATCCCCAACAACCTCCACAACAATCCTGATACGTATATTCGCAACATTGATCAGTTGCGCTCGCGAAATTGGTATATGCAAATAACATACCAATAAATAATCGACTTATTACAAGCTGTTTCTTCATACCTCTCCTTTAAAAAAAGATTATTAATTTCCTTGACTTATAATGAAACGATTGAATGAATATCTCGAAATTTGAAACTACTCTATTATTGATATAATTGTCAACAACAATTGCATTAAAGAAGAAATAATAAAAAAAAGGCCTGCAGAAGATTCATCGATAACAATGATCTGATGCAGGCTTTTTGAATTTATTCTACTTGTATTCGAATGCTGGATTTTAAGACAATGAGCTCTTATTTTTTGGCATTCGCACTTTCATTCAATGGGTAATCAATTATCTCTAACTCGCCCTCTATTGTGATACCACGTTTCTCCAATAATTCTTTCATTTTTGAAAGCGCATCATCAAAGCCACCGATTGCATCAATAAGACCTAATTGCAGTGCCTCAGATGCGACAAAAACTTTACCATTTGCCCATACTTTTTCATTGTCTAATGACAAATTACGCGCTTTGGCCACTATAGAAATAAAGTTTTGATAACACGTATCAAGCATTTGTTGAAGATAGTCTTGGTCTTCTTTAGCAAATGGTACATTCGCATCGCCAATAAGCTTATAATCGCCGGCTTTGAGTATAATGGTTTCGATATCGCCAGAGCGATTATTTGCATTAAATTTAACGTTTTTATATTGATTAATATTCCATCGGGTTCCAATACTTCCGATGTCAGCCGATGATGGTGCTATAATATAGTCAGAACCACAAGCAACTTTATAGGCTGCAGAAAGACATTGATTTTCAACAGCAACACCAACTGGTTTTAAACGCTTAAACGCATCAAGCGCTCTATAAATTATTTCACTTGATCCACCGTTTCCGCCAGGAGAATCTATATGCAAAATCAGCCCTTTTATTTTTGGATCTTGCGCTAATTTTCGTAACAATACTATATATGGCATTGCTTTATTTATGTCGCTATCAATCGTAATCAATGCTATGCACGTTTTTTCTTTTGGTATTTCTTGAACTTGCATTTCAGCAGTTGCCGGATTCGTTTGGCTCTCGTTTTCTTGACCTCTCATAGTTGAGGATGCAAGCAATAGTAACAAAAAAAGGTTAAAAAATTTCATGATTTCCTTTGGATCAACATCTTAAATAGTTTTATCGACATCTAAAAAAGGCACCGCATTGGTGGCAACCCGGGGCAACTTACCATCCCATTTTTCAATTGCTTTAATTAATGCCTCAGCCTTTTTTAACGCAATTAATTCCTGCGTGACTGATTCTTTTTTTACTTTTAACGCATATGCTTCAGCTTCAGCTTTTAATTTTATTTGCAATGTTTCTTCTTTGACTTTTTCGGTCAAATTATGAGTTGTTTTTGCACTTTGTTCAGCAATCTGTTTTTCTTCAACCGCTTTAATGAAATCGGGAGAAAAATCAGAATGAACAAAGTTAAAATCCACTAAGGTTATATGCAGCGGCAATAATCGTTCACTGAGCTCATTGCATACTTTATCTTTTGCATCATGACGATACTGAATAAGATCCTCTGCTGTGTATTTCGCGACAACCGCCTTGATGCTTTCTTGAGAAAAAGGATCAATAATAATTCGTTCAAAATCAGTACCAACTGTTTGATACAATGTAACGGCATCACGTATCTTATAGTTAATAGCAACGCCAATCGAGACTGATTGCAAGTCTTTTGAAAGAGCGGTGGTTTCAATAACCGATTTACAAATACGATTATTCAGATAAACGATAGTATCGAAAAATGGTATCTTGAAATAACAGCCAGATGCCGTATGCGTATCAATAACCCGTCCAAGTCGCAAATGCAATGCGGTATAACCGGGTTGGACAATGTAAAACGCGGTACCAATATTGAATAATAGAATAATAATTAATCCAAATAGAATAGAATAAGTAATAGCTTTTTTTTCATGATTCATAATAATCGCTCCAAGCAAGAATGTTAATTCATTTTAATGCTTCATGCGAAATCATAGAACTGTTACACCTTCAATACGATTAATTATACCTGAAAAAACCGACGTGTCAATTTGAAAATTTAAACAAATTGACTTAAGAAAATATTTTCATATTAAACTATTACACTTTATGCGTAATAATTTTGGGGATAAATATGATCCAACTATGCGCTATGGTTCGATACAATTTTTCTGACGAAAAACCACTCACCACGAGCGCATTTAAATTGAAATCGCTCATCCAGAGTATTTTGCCCAAGCAAAATGTATCGAAGGATGAAGCGTTATTACGCATAAGGCCTATTATAAGAAAGCTGCTGTTATGAGAGTTTTTATTATGTTTTAGCCAGTAATATTCTTATTAAAGCACAAAATGTAGTAACCCAAGAAGTAGAGTAAGAAGATCGCTTATCGCTTTCTACCGCGATCAATGAATAATCAACGCTGCGTTTTGTGGGATTACCAACTATTAAGACAGCTTCATTTTTATTATCATCGAGAAATTGTTTCAATGATTGATGTTTTTTGCTCATTTTTCGAATATAGTTGCACACGTCACTATTACATTGGTCTAAATAAGGGATTTCTACGGGACATCGTTCAGATAGCCAATTTATTGGTATAT
>JANWKD010000025.1 GCA_025451595.1 Candidatus Babeliales bacterium
AAATTGGGCAAAGCAATGGCTGTTATCAATCCCATGATAAATAAAACAACCATCAACTCAAGAAAGGTAAATCCTTTTCTAGATTTCCCAAACACTTATATATTCCTCAGGTGTCGCTTCTTCAGGACCACTTGGACCAAAAGAATATAAATCATAGGGATGACCTTTGCCAGGAACCTTATATACAAATTCATTATTCCATCCATCATTTGGAATTTTATTGACAAATGCTGGACCACCTTGTGGAGGCTTTATCAAATCTTCTAATTTTTTAGGATATTTATTAAGTTCTAAATTGTAATTATCAACGGCTTGTGATAACACTTTTAGATTTGATTTTGTTGTTTGATTTTTTGCATATACCTGATAGCGCATATAAGCAGGAATTGCTCCAGCCATTAAAAGACCTAAAATAAACAATACAATCATTAATTCCATAAAGGTAAACCCAGAACGAGCTCGAGTATATGTCGACATAAAAATCCTTTCATTATTTTGCAACAAGTTCACTCATTTGCATCATTGGAGTAATAATAGCTATCATAATAAACCCTACCGATACGGCCATTACAATAAGCATTATCGGCTGTATTTTTGCGGTCAAACTATCTGCATATTCAATTAACTCAGTTTCGTAATTTTTTGCAACCGTTAACAACATAAAATCTAGTTGCCCTGTTTGCTCTCCCGTATTAATTAAATATATTGCAATAGGTGGAAAAATATTCGTTTGTTTTAAATAATCTGAAATTCTTCCTTCCTTAATAATTTTATCTCGGGCTTGGCGTAACGCATCAGATAAAATACGATTATTAATAATCCGAACTACAATATCAAGAGATTCTGCCAGATTCACCCCTGCTTCAATTAACATACCCAACGTTTGACTAAATTGTACGACTGCGTTGGTTCGAGCAAAAAACTTTATAATCGGGGTTTTTAATTTTATTTTATCAAGCAAGCGTGCGCCCGAAGCTGTTTTTTTCCAATAACGAAATAAAACAGAAAAACCAATAATACCACCCAGTATAAACAGATAATAATTTGTCAAAAAATTGGCAATTGCCATAATAAATCGCGTAGAAGATGGAAGTGCCGTTCCCGCCTCGGCAAATGTCTCTGAAATGGTAGGAACGACAAAAACCATGAGTCCAATTACAATTACCACAATAAAGCCAAGCTGCATTAATGGATAGCTGAGCGCTCCCGAAACTTTCTTTTTTAGTTCAGCTTGTCGCTCTAAATATTGCGTAAGACGATCAAGAATGACTTCCAATTTGCCACTCGCCTCACCGGCACGCACTAACTGCACATAAATATTTTCAAAAACTTTCGGATACTTGCCTAATCCGTCAGCAAAAGATTTTCCTTCTTTGATACCGTCTTTAATATCGATTAATATCGATCGAAACTGGCCAGGAAAATGATCTGTTAAAAGCTCCAACGATTGCAAAAGAGGTATTCCAGATTTGAGCAATACGCTTAACTGCTTTGTAAATAGAATTTTATCTTTGGGCGTAACTTTCTTTCCAAATAGTTGCTTATACCAAGGTAACCGAACGCCTTCTTTAGAAAGATTAATGGCAATGGGATATAAATTCATTCGAACAAGCTGATCGCGCACGGAACTTTCTGAAGCAGCATCAAGCGCACCACTTATTTTTTTTCCGTCTTTTGTGTATGCTTGATAACTATATAATGCCATTCAATACCCTTTATTGACAAAAAATAAATTTCTTACTTGTATAGAAATAAAATTTAATGATAGGCTTACGCATTGAATAAATCCTTCGAAAAAAACAAGGGAGCATCTTTTATGATTCTTATTATACTATTAATTTCTCTTTTGATACATACTGCAACCGCGCAAGATAATCAATACTTTCGTGATGAATCTACGATCGCATATTCTCCGATGCATCAAGATCCGTTACGACTTTTTTGTCAACCAATAAAATTTACGCAATCTGGCATCCAACACTATCTGCACAATATATACAGTCATCCTGCCTACGCGCGTGATTTTTTACCACATTCATTATCTGATTTTATTCAATTTTTGAATTACGGCAAAAACACGAACCAAAGCAGACTTTTTATGGTATCCACCTTTCGCTTATTTCTCAATAAAGTAAAAGCAACGCCATACTTGAGTGCTTATGCATTTTGCGATATGCTGGATCAGCTTCCGTTACTCAAAGATTATTGCATCAATGAAGACAAGAATTATGTACTCAGTTTACAAAAAACATTAAAAAACATATTTTTCTCATTTTTTCTATCAAAGTTTAATTTCTTTAAAGAAAATCCTGATCAATTTTTTGATGATATTAGCAATGAGATAATTAATGCGGTAGAATCAAAGTCGATTAAGCGAGAAGTCGAATGTGAACAGTTGCGACAAATAATAATACGATTTCTAGAAAACTGTTTTCATAAATTGATCTGGAGTCCATTTGATCAAGAAGAAGTTTGGATCTCAGTAAAAAATATTTCTTTCAAATTAACGAGCTTAATGGAAAATGGAATCATTTGCGCAGAAGAATTGGATGATCTCTTTAAATCTTTATTAGAAAGCTTTTGCCATTTTCTTAATATTACGGGTTCCGAATTATCGCCGGATGTTATTGAGATGATCAAAGAAGATATTAGTAATGGCAATCTTTTATTATTAACGCTGGAAGAGCAAGAAGACACTATCGAATCAAAACCAGAACGTTTAATGCGTGCGCTGATCAAAACGGATGCAAAAATCCAAGCAAGACTCCAAGGGTTTATAACGGAATCGATTAGGTATTAATTTCAACTCGCCTAACGATACATAATAATTTATTTCTGATCGATAGATGCTTTTTCCTAGCAACACCGAACGAAGCACTCATTGCCTTAAACGAGCCGCATATCGCACGAAGCTCTTTGAGCCTACCACTATTTGGCCCACCCTATGTTAAAACCAATGATGGGTTACGCAGGTTCTGATTGCCATTCATTTCCGCAACTTAAAAAGACAGAATTTTTAGCGAAGTAGCATAAAAAAAATTCCTTGACATTACAAAAACCGGTTGTTAGGATTTCGGTTGATATTTGTAATTACTCAAGGTCCCTAAATGAACAATACTATTTCGTGTTGTTCACCCCCCTAACCCTTCAGCTTACCTTAAGTTGGAGGGATTTCTTTTAGTAAAGCCTCATCGAAAGATGACATTCGTATAAAATCTCTAAACCAAGAAACGATCAGCACAATCAGACGACTCGCAGGAGAATCGGCTCTTCAGATAACATTAAATAAAGAAATGCGCCATCCTATTTGATACGAATTGACATTCTTTTTTTTTATGTCATTATTAAAATTAATGACTATATGAATTATACAAGGGCCTTTTTATGTTAAATATACTATTTTTATGTATCTCAATATTTTCAGTCTCTTTCTCTTTTGGTATGAACTCAGTTGACTTATGCGAAAAATCTACGAATAATCTGATTAAAAGCGTTAATAAGCTGGCTGAAAGTACTAAAAACCTTCAAAAAATGCTTGATAACCATGCACAAATGGTCAAAGAACTGAATACTTTTTTTTCTAATACTTGGAAAGCTACTACTACAGAAACTACTCATACATCAAATATGAATTCAAATCCCAAAAGCCCCAGACAACTTCCAGCAGAAGAGATCGACGCTATAAACATGATGGTTTCGCTTAGTGAAAATAATCCAACGATTTCTAGCAGAGACGGAAAAACGATCGAAGATGCAAACGCGATGACTTCGCTCAATGAAGATAAATCTAATACTCCGAGATACAAACCATATTACTTTTCAAGGTCAAGCGTCCATAAAAGAGCTGGTTTTAAGCTTATTTTTTATAATAATTGTTCAACAAAGAAATAAAATATCTCAAGCAAGAAAGGATAAGATATGTTAAATATACTATTTTTATTTGTCTCAATATTTTCAGCTTCATTTTGTTTTGGTATGAATACAAATGACTTAATCGAGAAAGCTACTGCTGATGCGCTGACTGAAAATAATAAAAAACTTCAAGAAATCTTTGACGAGCACACCAAGAATATTACTGATATGTCTGCACTGACTGAAAGAATTAAACAGCTTGACAAACTATCTCAGAAAACTAAAAAGTTTGACCAAATATTTGATCAAAAGGAAAAAGAGTTGGAAAAACTGAAGGCAGCTATTGATAAAGGCAAAAAAGAGTTGGAAAAGATACAGACCGCGAAAGTTCTTATAGAGTTTGCTCATACACCAGTTATACATCCAAGATACCAACCATACATGACAGTAAAACGAAGCGACCGTGCAAAAAATGGTTTAAAATTTATTTTTTCTAAGTCCAAACAGTGAAAAAAAATCTTTCACGCAAGAAAGTATAAAAGATGATAATGCTGCTAAAAGGATTCATGCTTTCAATAAAAGCGTATTGCACAAAATAAAAAGTCATAGATTTTCCAAATAGCGGATATAGTATATCTAAGTTTCGATTCATAATTTTGCTTTACATTATCATAAACCTGATGCAATTGCTCAATTTAATTATATAAGATGGGAAGCCTCGATGAAAAATTTAAGTACTGCATTTATTTTTTTAACATATTTCTCACTCTTTGGCTCTCATAAAACAACTCAATCAGAAGAGTTCAATTTTTTGACCTTTACAGAATCCGTAAATCAGCTTCCGCCAATCGCCACAGCATTTGGTCAGTATAAGCCTTCATTCGTACCATTGGCTGAGTTTAAAAAAACGGTCGATCAATTTCGTTATAAACAAGATACGCTATTGACTAAGCAAAGCTGGGTCAATACGAATCCATTTCTTAAAATAACTACTCATTCGTTCAAACCATTTGCACAAAAGCTGATTGTTCCTAATGGCTCTCAAGTTGCTTTCTTTGGCGATTTGCATGGTAACGTGCATGCTCTTTGTGCACTATTGCATACATTAATAACAGATGGTTATTTAGACTCAAACTTGCAAATTACAAAGAATAATTTCTATATGATTTTTTTAGGAGATTATGTTGATCGCGGTTTGTATGGCGTTGAAGTTATATACTTATTATTAAAGCTCTATCTTGCAAATCCTGATCGTATTATTTTAGTTCGTGGCAATCATGAAGACCGTGATTTAAATGCGGCCATGGGCTTTGAGCAGGAATTGAAATCAAAATTTGGCTCATTTTCAACGCATTTCGTATACCAAATATATGACTTTATGCCTTGCGTGTTATACCTAGGAACGCAATCTGGTGAATTTGCACAATGTTGCCATGGCGGGCTGGAAGCCGGTTTTAATGCTCGACAACTGTTAGCGCATAAAAAACCAATTGCATATCAATCCATAGAAAAACTTGAACGAAAGAGGGCTATTCAAAAGCTTACACCTTCTATCAAACTACAACTATTAAAGCATATTCCCACTCACGAAATTTGCGATTTTATCCCACAAAAACCAACTATGCCTTTAACTTTAGGTTTTTTATGGCATGACTTTGTTGAACAGGGCAATGACCCTATCCAATATAATGCAGAACGCGGATGGAAATATGGGAAAGACGTTACAGAACAACTCCTGTTGCAACAAAACACCGATACCGCAAAAATATGTGGCGTTTTTCGAGCTCATCAACACTATGGCCATATGCTAGAAATGCTAAAAAATCATAAAGGAATTTTCTCTTTATGGGATGGCATCGTCTATACCTTTTTATCAGCACCACTTGCTGGTACTGATTTTTCTTATGCAAGTTGTGGTATTGTCACTACCGCTCATTCATTCGCTGATTGGACATTAAAGCACATTGCAGTGAAATTATAGCTTTCCTATAGAAAACTTTTTAAAAAAAGCGCAGCTGGTAATGGTATTTTTACCAATGTATGCTTTTAACGGCAATGGGGTTCGTGTTAATTCTTCAATGTTTTGCCGTTTACTCTTATTTTGCACAACAGCTCTTAAAGACAGTTCCTATAACAGCAGGTCAATGGTTGGTAGCCTTTGCTATTTCTAGTACCATTTTAATGATTGAAGAATTGAGGAAATACTTAACTCAACGACATTTTTTAATAAAAAAGGAAAAAATCAGTAAACGATAAATTGCAAAAATCAACTCTCCTTTTTTGAGGTTATTAAGCAGCCGGTGCAGACCCAGTTCCTGATGAACTGCCATTTTTCTTTTGAATAGATTCAAAGAAGTCATTGTTAGTTTTATGTTTTTTCATCTTATCAATAAGAAATTCCATGCCTTCTACCGTATTCATAGTTGCCAATAATTTGCGTAAAATCCACGCTTTGTTAAGTTCTGATTCAGGCAACAATAAGTCTTCTCGACGAGTTCCTGATACCAATAAATCGAACGCAGGGAAAAGACGACGATTTGCCAGTTTACGACTCATATGCATTTCCATATTACCCGTACCTTTAAATTCTTCGTAAATTACCTCATCCATACGAGAGCCAGTTTCGATAAGCGCGGTCCCAATAATAGTAAGACTGCCGCTCTCTTCAGTGTTTCTTGCTGCACCAAAGAAACGTTTTGGTCGTTGTAACGCAGTTGCATCAATACCACCCGTAAGCACTTTTCCAGAAGCAGGGGCAATTGTATTATAAGCTCGCGCAAGTCGCGTAATAGAGTCAAGAACGATAACCACATCTTGCCCAACCTCAACCATTCGCTTCGCTTTTTCAAGCACAATTTCTGCTACTTGAACATGCCGCTCTGCAGATTCATCGAACGTTGAGCTTATCACCTCAACATTGTTTCCCCTAATAGAACGCCGCATGTCTGCAACTTCTTCCGGGCGCTCATCTATTAAAAGCATGATAAAGTAAACTTCAGGATGATTTGCCAAGATACTTAATGAAATTTCTTTAAGCAAAACTGTTTTACCTGCTTTTGGTGGAGCAACAATTAAGCCTCGTTGTCCTTTACCCACCGGAGAAAAAATGTCCATCAGTCGGGTAGAAATGAATGTAGGATCAGATTCGAGATTAAATTTTTTGTTCGGATACAACGGTGTTAGTCGATCAAAAAATAAACGATCCCCAAGAGTAGACGGATCCATAAAATTTACTTTGCTAATTTTTAATAAAGCAAAATATTTTTCCCCATCTTTTGGCTTACGTATAACACCGGTAACCGTATCACCAGTTCGTAAATTAAATCGCCTAATTTGAGAAGGAGATACATAAATATCATCGGGACCTGAAACATAATCAAATTTTGCTGAGCGTAAAAAGCCAAATCCATCAGGAAGTTTTTCTAATACACCTTCAACTTCAATTTCTTTATCAGGGTTCTCTTGCAAATCAATAATTCGTCTAATGAGTTCATCTTTACTCATTAAGCTCGTGCCAACTACACCGAGCCTTCGACCGTATTGATTGAGATCAGCAAGACTCATTTCCTGCAATTCAGCCAGTGTCATAAAGAAAATTCTCCTCTAGAAAATATAATAAGCACACTATCGAATTGATAATGTATATTTGTTGATAATTAGTGAGTTATTACTTAAGAATAATTATAAATAAAAAATCTCAATAGTTCGATATTAATACAGTGATTGAATAGTACAAAGAGTCAACATCACTTAGTATCTATTTTCAATAAAAGAAGGCTTTCAATGACGGGATATAGCTTATTTCGTCGTTTTAAATTACTTTGCCTCTTTATATAGTAATAACATAATCGGGCTGGCAATGTAAATAGATGAATAGGTACCAAAAACAATACCAACCAATAATGCTAATGACAAATCACGCAGCGTCTCTCCACCCAACACAAACAACGAAACTACTACCAAAGCTGTTGAAAAGCTTGTTAAAATAGTTCGTCGCAATGTCTGGTTAATACTAACATTAACTATTTGGGTTATAGGAACGTTATGCATAGCTTTAATATTGTCTCGTATCCTATTAAATATCACAATCGTATCATTAATAGAATACCCTAAAATTGCTAAAATAGCCGCAATAACGTTGATTGAAATTTCTTTATCTAAAAGTAAGAAAACAAATAAAATTACTATCGCATCGTGAAACAGTGCAATTACCGCACCCATTCCATAGCTGAGAGACCAGAATCTGAACCAAATATAAAGCAACATAGCCACAAGACCGAGAGCTATGGCGCGGAATGATTTTAACCACGTATCTGAACCAACCGCAGAGCCGACACTATCGGTCGATAAGATAGTTACTGCGTTTTTATCGGAAAGACTCTCTTGAAGCGCAGTACGCATAGATTCGGCAAGACCTTTAACATCATGCGAAAACTCTTTCACGCGAACTAATACTTCAGTTTAAGAAAAATCACGCAAAACCGGGTTCAGCCATCCTTTTTTTTCTAAAATATCTCGAATATGCGAATCAGGAATATGTTGTTGAAATTTGAAAAGAACTTCAGTTCCTCCAACAAAATCTACACTGTAATTGAAAGCATAGCCTCTGGTAGCTTGTCTGTAAACAATAAGACCAATAAAACTACCGATTATCAATAATGAAGTTATACCACAGAACATTCGATATTTGAGGAAATCAATATTAAACATAACTCTCTCCAAAAGCTAGCAAGCAAGTACGCTTATCTTATAGCTGTTTTTTATTCCAAAAATCATAATAATTCGCTAATAATCTATAAAAAGAATTAGAAAATGGAAACATATCGGCGACCTTTAGGTCCATAATGGAATTTCACCACACCGGGGTTAAGCGCAAAAAGAGTATCATCGCTACCAATCCCTACCGAAGAGCCAGGATGAATGCGAGTGCCTCTTTGACGAACTATAATTTCTCCGCCGTGCACCATTTGGCCATCAAATAATTTAACACCTAACCGTTTGCTATGGCTGTCTCGACCATTCGAAGTAGACCCGCCAGATTTACTAGTTGCCATCGATATTCCTTATTATTTGCGTTTTATTTACCGTGATTTAGATTTTTATTCAGGTAGGATTAAAGAAAAATACATAATTAGGTTACCTATTTTACCATAAAAGTCAATAACAATAAGCGACAATTCACATAATTATGAACATGTTCATTTTCGCATAGGTCATTTTTCAAGAAGCGAGCTAAACCCTTTGGTAATCACTTGCTCCTGTAAAATTGAGTCATCCAGCTCTATATTATTCATTTGTTGCCAGGCTTGCATGGCTACCGGAAAATGAGGGCGAGCAAGATATAAAAGCCCGTAAGCATATTGCCTAATTTCATATTGGGCTCCCGGATGTAACCGTAGCTTTAAAAAATGCATAAGAGAATGTAAATTGCAAGTAAAGATAAATTCTGAGTACGTGCAGACCGGCAATGTCGCTCGAGCTTGTTCGCGACAAACGCCTTGCTCCAAAAGTAATTGATACGTTTGCGTAGCAACTTCAATGCTTTTTTGGTACGCATCTTTCAGTTCATCATTCGTAAATTTGCCGATAGAACTTTGATGATTTTGCGTATCTTGAAAGCGCCATTCTTTCGGAATATAAAATCTGAGAGGTGCCTTTACATACCTATAGCTAATCTCGTTATATGAATTCATTCGGTGACGCATCCATTGCCTAATAACCATAATAGGTGCCTGGATACGAAAAGATAACTGATTATGCTCAAACGGACTGGTATGTCCATGCGCCATCAAATAATTAATTAATTTTGCATCGCGATCATTTATTTGAGCAGATATTTTGCCATACGATACGCGTGCTGCATTGACAATATCAAGATCTGATCCAGAGACTCGCACGAGCTCAATCGAACTAATACCATCCCCCAACGGATCAAGAATACCGCTAGAAATATGTTCAGCTGATTCATTTTGATTTTTTATAAACATCATTATCCTTAGGTAAAATTCATGCGAACCATCACCAGGTAGCTTAACGAAATTTACTCTGAATGCCAATAACCAATTTTATTATAAAATTCGCTTTGAATCGCAAAAAAAATTATTTACACCGTTTTTCTAAATTAGTGTTTTTATTAATTAATGTGTATATTCATACTGTTAATTATTTCCTTTTTAATAATTTTTCTATGCAATTAAAAATTTTTAATAATATATTTCTTTTTTCATTCTACTCAATTTCTATTCATCCCCTAACAACGTTAGTTCTT
>JANWKD010000026.1 GCA_025451595.1 Candidatus Babeliales bacterium
ACTGGTATACCAAAAATTACTTTCAAATGCACAAGAAGTAAAAGCACGTCAAGGTCATTTAGTTGTTTTTGCTTTTGAAGACCAAGATGAGCTTATTGCATTGGCTGATTGTGTATTTATATTCCCAAAAGTAAATCCATTATTAGGCCCCTTGGTTATGACGGGTGTTATGCAATTTCTTGTGTACCAAATAGCCAAAGTGCTTGACTGCCCTATTGATAAGCCACGTAATCTTGCAAAATCGGTTACGGTTGAGTAAGTAAAAACGGATCTATTAAAGCAAACATCAACTTGTTTTGTATGCTTGGGTTGCTATGCGCGATAAACTTGCTTGATAGCAGATCGCTTCAATGGTGGGTAGTTGTTCGAAAGAACAAAGATAAAGATAAAGACTAAGCTGGAAATAAAAGAAAATAAGAGCCGCTGTTTATTTTTTCGATACATAATAATAAAGTTTGTTTTAAAATAGGTTATTGAACCTATAAGAGTTATATTTTTATCTGAGATTATATCTATAGTATTAGAAATTTTTAATTGCCTGTCAAACGGTATGGACTTTGTCAAGTTAAGATATCAAATCTCTATTTGAAACAACGATAGTTTTTATTATTATATACATTAAATAGTTTATATTTTTATAAAAAAATTAATAGCAAGGATATGATGAAAATTATTTCATTATTTTTAATAATGTGTTTTGCTTGCAATAGTTATGCATTAAAGCATGTAGTGCACAAATTTGAAATATCAAAAGATGAATTAAATGAATTACTGTTTTTTAAGGTATTAAGAGAAAAAACTCCTGAAACTATTGAATTTCATAGTGATTTTATTAAAAACAAAGACGAACTAAAAAACATTTTCATGAAATGGAAAATCACACAAGAAAAGTCTAAATTAGTAGTTAATATCCAGAGCTCTGTAAAAAAAATAAATTTTAAAAAGTTTTGGGTAGGTTTCGGAGCGGGGACCCTCTGCACGAGTGTATTTGCTCTAGGCCTTATGTTAAAGTATAAAAATAAATGATTCAAATTTTATATTTTAATCTCTTCCATTTGAATGACATCATCAAAGGTATAATTTTTATTCAAAAATTGAATAATATCCTTGCGTTGTTGCATCTGTTTAGGGTGCGCTTTTTGTGCTAAATCGAACATCTGTGGCCGACTTTCTAATAGGCCCATTATTAAAATTCAGTTTGCAATATTTGACACTGTTTGTTTTTATTTATACTATATTAATTATAATATAATCCTTACTATGAAAGCAATTTTTATGAATATAGTAAATATACTGAAAAGAAAGATATGGGTTTTATGTATCTTTTCATCAATGGTTGCTATGGAAGTGAACAAAAAAGCAAAAATTGATCATATTTCTCCCCTTACTCAAATTGAACAAAAATTGCTTGGTCAAATAGCAGCAGAAGACGAACTGTGTCTGCAAGCAAAATTTTCTACGCCTGAAGAATATTGCAATGATGCTATCCAAACCATTAAAACTCACATTAAAAATTACAAAATTAAAAGAACGGAATTAAAAAAAGAATATTTAGAAAAAGAGGGATTATCTGCTGAAATGATGCTGCAAAAAAGACTCAGTTTGCCGATTAGCTCACAAGCTAAGTATCAACAATACACACAGGCAGGAAATAAGTTAGCAACAGAGTTTTCTGATACTTTAAATTCATTCTTATCGTATCATCTTACTGCTGCATTTGATCCTGATTATCCTGCATATGAATCTTATACAAAAAAACATAAAAAATTTTTATTGTATCAAGGAATTAAAACAAACTTATTAAAAGAAGCAACGATTGATAATGAAGGACGTGTTCATTTTGCGCCAGATGTTTTGAGTAGAAAAATAGCGCCATTACGTGCTGCTATTCAATTGCAGTCCATCCGAAGCTTTGTCCTGCTTGATAGAAATTATGATAATTTGCATCTAAGCGAGTTCCCAGTGAAAACAGCTCAATTACAAATTGAAAACCAAAAAAATCAACATATTGATACGCGAAAACCGGAATCAATTCTTATGATGCTTAAAGCAATCAGTAACTCATTTGTGCCAGAAGATTATAGTAAAATACCTATACCTCAACAGATTATTGAAAAATTAAAAATTACCGCAAATAAAGAAGTTCCTTCGTTACAAAGTCTTTGTTCAAATACCGTACTTTCGATGGCAATGCTTAAAGGATATACAACTTTTAATACTCTCAATGATTTTAAAAAAAATATATCGAATTTTGAGAATATTTCTGAGTTCGCACAAAATTCAATTCTTTCTGCTGCATATTCAAAAATTAATTATTTTAATCCGCAATTTTTAAAGCAATTATCTTTAAAAGAAAGCGTTGCTTTAAAACAATTTTGGAATTATAAGCTTCAAGATCTATGTGAACAAGCACGAGAAGTAATAGAGAAAGATGATCAGGATGATGATACCAGAGCCTTAATAGAATTTAGTCAAATGCTTGATAAGTATGGTTTCTTAAATCAAAAAGGCAATTTTAATTCTGAAAAATATGATTCGCTTTGGAAAGAGTTTACTAAAGAGCTTGGACTCTATAAGAAAAAATTTAAAAGCAAGAGTTAATTTTTCTGCTATCAAAAAGCAGTGTTCTGCTGTTTATATTTTAATCCTCCATTTCATGGGATTATTTTGAATCCATAAAGCAGAATATGGATCAACATTTTTTTAGAAGCTCAATATAGTATTGTAAATATTTGTTCGGATGGTTTATATCTAAATCAATTTATATGTTGATTAAAAAAAGAAGAAGCCAGATGAAGAACATGTTCTATTTTTGCCTTATATCAATTTTTATTACCCAAAATATTACTACCGGTTTTTCAGCTGAAACGCAGGTCAACACAAATGGAGAATTGTTAACAATTAAACAATTACAAGTTAATGATTATGTTGATTCGTTTGATAAAAATAGAATCGTAAAAAAAATTATGTATACGCAATTAACCAAAGAAGCGTATTGTAGTATCGAATTAAATAATTCAGAAAAAATTATCTGTTCTCTGTTTCAAAAGTTTTATCTATCAGATGAAAATAAATGGATCTATGCTAAAGATTTAAAAAAAGGACATTTGCTTTTTAGTTTACAGGAAAATATCACGGTTAAATCAGTGCGTTTAATTGATGAAAAGGCTGAACTTTTTGATATAACCGTTGAGGAGACTCATAATTTTTTTATCACAAAGAATGGTATTTTAGTCCATAACTTCGTTCCTGTGGTAATTGGGATATCTTTCTTATTTGGTAGTGGGGCAATTGAATTTGCCGGCGCCACAATTGGAATTACAGCAATGGGTATTTTAGCCTGTTTTACGGTCTTTGGTGATAAGAAACATTATCATCCTCGAATCGATATTGTCTCTGATCCAAAAAATCAAATTCAGGCTTGTTCAATTTCCAAAAATGATCCTCATTTGTATACTTCAAATGATAAGAATGGCGCTCAAGCACCAGGAATACCTACAGAAAAAGACGGCTATCATCCACCTAAAAATTGGGATGGCAAGAAAGTAAGACATAAAAGAGGATGGGGTTACCCTGACAAAAAAGGAAATATTTGGATTCCAAGTGGGCCAAATGGTCATGGCGGACCTCATTGGGATGTGCAATATCCCGATGGAAATTATGATAATGTTGTTCCTGGCGGATATATAAGAGGCTCAAATAAGAAATTCAAATAACGAAATAAAGAGAAAATGAAAAAAAAATATCTTTTTTGTAAAGTGAGATTTCGTTCGACCTATGATGAAGAAATTTTTTGTTGGTGTATCAAACAAATTTCTTGCATTAAATATTTTGAAAAAATTTCTAATGAATTTTACTTATTCTTAAAAGGGAAAAAAATTAGTAATCGTGATCTGGATAATTTGATTGGTATTTTTTATCGATATAAAATTGATATGAAGCAATTAGCGCAATTTCAAACGGAACAAAATAAAAGCTGGTTTTATGATAATAAAAGAGCTTTTTGGTATAAAAAAGTATTTGGAAAATAATTAAATTAAATGAAATGGAAAAAATTGACAAAGTTTAAGCGAAATCCTGATTATACTAATTATCTTACGTGTAAAGGCGTAAAATATTGCTCGCTATTAGATGAAACAGCATTTTTTGAATGGATAGAAAAAATTAATTGTATAGCAAGTTATGAGGGCGCGTTAGATGAACTTTATCTAGATCTTGTAGATCGAGATTTGAAAGATACTGAACTTAAAGAGCTTATTGCATTGTTTTATCGTTATAAAATTGATATGAAACAATTAGCGCAATTCAAAACTGAACACAATAAAGACTGGTTTTATGATAATAAAAGAGCTTTTTGGAATAAAAAAGTATTTGGAGAAAACAAGTCTCATAAAAAATGATTCAAATTTTATATTTTAATCTCTTCCATTTGAATGACATCATCAAACGTATAATTTTTATTCAAAAATTGAATAATATCTTTGCGACGTTGCATCTGTTTAGGGTGCGCTTTTTGTGCTAAATCGAACATCTCTATGAGTCGCATAGTGCTTAAAATAATATAATCATTATTGATCTGTTCTTTTTTGCGCTCTTCCCATGATTTTTCTTTTTTTTCATTCTTAGTATTTTCATTATCAATTTCTTCAAGTTTAATCGTATTTTTCAGCGTTGACTCGTAGCCAAAATTATTGGTGATCCAGTTGAGTTCATGCGGTGCGGGAAAGCGAGGTTCAATAGTAAAATCGGGTTTTATGCCTGAGCCTTGAATAGAAACATCGTTTGGTAGATAGTACAAAGCGGTGGTAAGTTTTATGGCACAATCGTTACTGATTGGTATCACTTCTTGTACTGAACCTTTACCAAATGTTTTTGATCCTACTAAAAAAACTAATAAGGCATGGTTTGGGTCTTGTTCGGAATAATATTGTAAGCAACCGGCAAGAATTTCTGCTGCAGAAGCGGTAAAATTATTCGTAAGAATAAAAATCGGCGTCTGTTGATGATTAATAATTGGTTCTCGAGTAGTGCGATACTGCTCAAGAACTTTTTTTTCACGATTCTTAGTAGTTACCAGTAAACTATTTTTTTTCAAAAACAGGCCGGCAATATCAAGTACTGCAGTCAGCAATCCTCCGGAGTTGTTACGCAGATCGAGTATGAGCCCCTGTGATTTTTGTGAATGTGCTTTTTTTAATAGTTGTTCAATCTGTTTGACCGAATTTTCGGTAAACATATTCAGCGCTAAATAGTAGATATTCTGCTGATTGAAATGATAGCAGATAGTGTTTTGCTCTTGAATGAGCTCGCGAGTTACCACAAAGGTGAGAATTTCTTTGTTTCCGGGGCGTAAAATTTTGAGCGTGACGGTCGAGCCTGGTTTTCCGCGCAATTTTGCACGAATTTCATCAACACTGAGCCCTTTTAATACTTCATTGTTTATTTGTATAATTTTATCATTGGCTTTAATACCAGCTTTATCAGCGCCTTTAGCGGGAATAGTATCAACAACATTAAGCACTTCGTCATCATTTTTTTTAGTATGATCTATGACGATACCAATACCGCCAAACTCTCCTTGTGTTGATTCCATAATTTCAAGATACGTTTTTGGATCCATAAAATCCGAATGTGGATCAAGATTTTTTATGAATGCTTTAATTGCCTGTATGATTGCGGGTTCAGGGTTGACTGACTGATAATATTTCGTATTTACAAAGTGAAATGCT
>JANWKD010000027.1 GCA_025451595.1 Candidatus Babeliales bacterium
ATTATGTTTGCATCAAATGGTAACTCGTTAAGCAGTACTTTTTCACCAATACAAGGGATAAATTTTTCCATTGCTGAATGATCATGAAGATTGCGGAGGACAGCAATAAGATTGTAATCTTAGGTATTACAATAAGGATATAGTATTTTTCCATATTTTTTGGTTTCGATGACTAAGGAAAGCACCATCGTACCCAAAATAATTTTATTGAATTGATTATCAAAATCAAGGCTGGTTTCGTCAAGTTTTTGTAACATATCTTTAGTTATTTTAAACAGAAGTTCTACTTCGCAAGTATCAAACGGATGAAAATTTTTTAACGTTAACTCTAACAATTTTCCTTTTTTAACGATCTCCTGGTTTGGAAAAGAGCTACTCCACATATATACATCTCCTATCATCAGTTATTATTAATTTAATAAAAAGTCTTTTATTTGAAAAGATTTAGATGCAAATCTTTACTTGAAATTTGATTAAACCTGGATAAACTGCGGAAGCAGTTTACTGTAATCATCATCAGTCACACATTCACGAATGCGATGCAGCATCGAACAGAAATATTTGTATGGCTCTATTTTGCTTGCTTTGCATGTTTCGATGAGCGAATAAAATATTGCACCTGCCTTTGCACCCAATGGACTACCCATAAAGAGCCAATTCTTACGTCCCAAAGCAAATGGGCGAATCGCATTTTCCAGCAGGTTATTATCAATCTCGATGCGTCGACCCTTTAGATAATTATTCAATAACACCCAGTTGTTAAGTGCGTAGTGAATGGCTTCGCCAATCTTGCTCTGTACAGGTGTTTTGGTGAGGTGAGTATCAAGCCACGACTTGAATGAAATTAATATCGGTCGTGATTTTTCACTGTCGCTGGCACAGAGGGATTCTTGATTAAGCCAAGAGAAAAGTTAAGAAGTTTTTGGGTAAAAATAAAACACGTTTTCTACGAAAAGCAGAGTTTTCTTTCGGACACTACTAAGTATCTGAGCTAAGTACTTAGATGTGTTAGATGCGTGTCTATTTTTTCGGGGTGAGATCATTAGCAATGTTAGTTTCCTCATTAGCAACACTAGTTTTTTTTGGCATTCATTAGTAATTCAGCAGATGAAGGTTCTTTTTTCGTTTCTTTAAAGAAAGTATAAATAAGATTTTCTAATGAGTTTTCTGCTAAGAAGGCTTCCTTAGCAATTTGGTGTATAAGATTCTTTGTGTCGGTATCTTGATTAAAAAACAGAATAGTTTCGTCCGTAATTTATTTGGATTGGCAGCATAATTTGTTGATGAACGAGTTCTCAGGTATTTTTTAGCAACAGTGCCCAATCTCAGCATATTGTGAAGTAAAAAACATAAGAAAATATCAGTGATTCCCGCACCCGGGAATCACTGATGATATATCAATTAGTGAGTCGCAACTAAAGTCACATTTTATTACTTAACTGCTGCCGTGTCTTAACCTTATCATTTAAATTTAAAATGGTTGAGACTGCTATTACATTATTCATTATATGAGCAAATATCGATGCAATGGGCCCACCAGTGTAACAATTCAGGAGAGTGTAGGCTAGGCTACTCATAAAAGTAGTAAGTTTTGCGCCTTGAACATGCACACTACTAAAGATTCCTGCTGTGAATAAAGCGGCGCCATATTTAGAAACATTTTTAGAACCTGTAAATATTTCTAATCCTAATTCGACCTCGGTATTCATCAATCCACGAAATCCCAACTCTTCCATTATAGGCACAATTAGACATATAGATATCAATTGAAAGTTATTACTGATATTGATTTGATTTTGAACTCGCTGTTCTTGTGAAATATTTGTGATCCATTCTTCAATTGGAATAGCAATGATAGCATTTATAATATATAAGGATAATTTAGTCAAACCCCCTAGATGAATGCCTTCTATTATTTGTATAGCTAAACTTCTTGAGGTATTGCCAAAAAGAGAAGGGTACATAAAGGAACAGAAGTAATATAAGAAGTGGTATAGTGCGGAACCAATGCTGCTCTCATCGTGATTTTCAACTCTATCGGCAAAAGATATATCTGCTACTGACTGAGCAGCTGCCCCAGTTTTGTCAGAAACAAGTGACTGCGCTTTGAGCTTTTGGTTTATTTGATCTCGTCTCTGTTGTCTTTTTTTCAGATAATTTAGTTTTACTTGGGTCATATTCGTTCTAAACATACTTACTCCTCTCTCTCTCTTATGTATATCGATCAGTGATCCCCGTTGTGCGGAAATCACTGATGATATCCAGCCCTGCCGCATGAATAAATAACAATCATCAAATCAATACCTTATGATGCACCATCCATAAAAATGTCATTGTGAATTGACAATTCTCAACTCAATTTGGTTAATAACAAGCCAATATTAGCGGCGTACGAAAAATAACCTCTACAAAGCGAGCTATACTCCCAAGGAGTGTCCATGACCGATGTACAGCTATTAGAAAATGAACAGTCATCCAGCCCCACGTCATATGTTAATGAATTGCTCGATAAGATGGAAAAGATTTTACACAACCATCGTCAAAAGGACCCTGCTTTATATCGCATCATTGAGGAGCAAAAGCTGATCAAAGCAGCAACACAAGCCGCGGCGTTAGAGAAAAGACCTGTGATTGCAGTTGCCTATACCTGCGATTCAAAACGAATAGAGCCCTTTTATTTCAAACAATACGAACAAAACCAGTTTCAGGATTGTTGCAGGAATTGCAGAGCTATGTTGACGAAGCCAAGAATTATGCAGGGACTATGCAGATAGATTGTTCAGTCTTGACCGAAGCTTCCAATAAACTCAGATCATTATGTAATTCCACTAATTCAACTTTTTTTAACCAAAATTGATGGTATTGCTGAATATATTGTACGATGTGGTTGACCCTATACGTCGATTTCATGAGACATATATCCAACAAGCTGATTTGGACAAGAATCCTGAACGACTATGGCACAAATAAGAAATTCAAACTATCCCTGTTTTATTCTCATTTTCGTAGTCGCTTAGCACAGGTGCATTGTCATTACTATAGATAAATATTCTTATCTATAGAGTAAGTATTCCGTATTCATTTGCTTATTAGAAATTAACATACGGTAAAATACGTAGTACGTAATGATACAAAATGAATGTATATACAACGTTAGGGGTCCACTTAGCCAGGGTTTTTAGAGCCGCCATTAGGCGACGACCGATTGTTATTATGCGTAATGTTCGTTTCAAAATTCTTACGAGGAGGTTGCTGACTTAGAGGGAAGAATATAGTATTACTCGGCGCTGAATTTTTCTGCGAAGTTTTTTGCGGGACTCTCAAAACCGACTTTATTGGTGCAACAGTTGCTTTTGGTTTTGGTTGAATAGGTATAGTATTTAGTCTGCTTAAAGTATTATTGTTATTAGCAGGAGCATGATAAAAAAACGTACCAGTTTGTTGGGGCTGCCCGGCATTTCCATTTCGATCCGAATCAGCAGTAGTTGTTTTTAGTTCAATAGGCGGGATATTATCTTCCTTGTTAATACCATTGTCAGTGTTTAGATTATTAGAAAGAATATTTGTATTTTCCTTAATAAGACGTGAAAATGGCACATAAAATACGTATTGACCAAAAGTATTTATGGTATAATTTTTTCACCCTTTTTTCCGGTTGGGAAACGAAAGACTGATTGTAAATCAGAAAAGATAGGGGTTTTATTGTTTTGACAATCAATATAGACGACCTCATCATTTGTCGCATAGAAAGCAATCATATGTCCAGCTTTATCTACATGGGCTCCACAACGTGCTAGATTTAACATTCCAAATACATAACCTCCACGGCTATGGCCTCTTGCTTTAAGACATGATTGATATTTGTATAATGAGCAGTTTTTGTTTTGGCACATAGCGGCCAATCCGCCTACAGCGGATTGGCCCATCACTAACTATTGGTATTTCTTCTAATCATATGCGACATTATTTTTGGATCCAGGGAAACACTTCGTTGTCGTGTTGCTTTTTGTCTTGTTTGTTGTTGAGACGATTTAAAATGAGTAAATGGTGAATGATACATAGAATTCTCATGGTTCACTATTGGAATAGGTTGATTTACAACATTTTCTGCTAGATTCAAATTTCTTTTCGCCCGCGTAACGTTATCTTGTATGCGCAGTAATAATTTCACACGTATATTAGTTAGTTTTAATTCTTTTGTATGCGAAGACTGCCTAGGATTATTTTTATACCATGCTTCTGGGCCGGATTTATTAATAATTGCTTCTTTGGCTTTATCGCGGTTAGTTTGCAATTGTAGTTGAAGGTTTTTTTGTTTAATCAGGCTGTCATTTAGTAAATTTTCACAGTCTTGTAATAGGATGACCGTCCACTTTTCTAATTGTGTAATTTCATAACGATGAGCTTCATTTTTCATTAAATGGATTTTATTAGAAGCCAGCAGTAAATATGATATTGCAGTTTGAAGGTATTCAATTTTCTTATCAAGAAGATACTCTCCTTTAAAATGGCCTTTGCAAAGAATGCAATAATATTCAGAAATTTGAAATGCTATGTAGGCTTGTTGATGTATATCATTATTTTTCTTAGCAACATCCAATTCATTCATCATATTATTCAAATCAAATGGATAATTGGTCGGCTTAGATGTATTGTCAGATGACTTATCTATTTTGTTTAATGGTTCTTCATCTGATAGATCAGTAACATCATCATGCTCAATAATATTCGTGGGTAGTTTGGATAGTCCAACTCCTTTTTTATTTTTAGTAGGTTTATTATCTGTAACAGAATTTAGTAGTAGGGGAAAGTTATCATTATATTCACTAACTGAAATTTGTAATTCTAATTCCCGTTTCTCCTTTTTCAAATTTTCTTGAATCTGCTCATTTTTTTCTATTTCTATGATTTTAATACTATTCGATATGACTTGTTCTAAAAAAGCATATTGGGTTAAATCTGTTTTAACAATAGTTGACAGGTTTTCTCCCCATTGGTAATAGGATATTGCATCAGTAAGCAGAGCTTGTTTTCGATCAGTATTATTTGAAAAATTCGGGTTCGATACTATTGATAAAAGTATGTCAGCAGCTTGGTACATGGTATTGCACAGATGGGTATGTGTAACAATTGGAATACCAGTTATTTGGTTAGATAACATTAATTCAATCGTAAATATCAGCGGAGAACAACCCTTGTTTATGCATTTTATTATATGCTCAATATCTTTTGTTTTGCCTGATGCCATAAGGAAATTTGTAATTACGTTTGCATGTGCCTTAATATAGTTGTCACCTTGTTCAAATGCAATTTGAAATTGTTGCAAATAATCATTACTGGCTTTTGATAAATTAAAGGCCTCTTGGAATTTATTAAATGCATCATCTGGGCTCTTTGCTTTTCTGGCTTGATTAATAACACGATTTATTTCTTTTTGTTGTGATGTTGATGTTGATATTGATGTTGTAACAAACCAATTATAGGCCTCACATATCTTTATCATAGTATCGTTTAAAGTAGGGTCATAGTCTTCACCTAAATCATTTATATATGACTCTTTAAGGTCACAGGCATATTTGATCAAATCATAAGATTTCTTCAAGCCCAATAGTTTCATTTCTACATTTTTTTCAAGATCATAGCGGTATAAATATTTATTCGATAAAATCTTATTCAGTTGAATGCTTCTATCTATCACTTGAATTTTACAATCTTTTATTTCACTCTGTATCGTTTTACTTTCTATCTCAGTTCTTAATCGTTTTAGGCTTAAACTAGTATATTTATCAAGATCTATTTGAATGTTGGACAGAGTCTTCAGCAATTCTTCTACTACCGAAATGGATTGGTGATTTACAATATTAACGGATATCAAATCATTATGTTGTACAATGAGGTTAGTAGCTAACTTTCTATAAGTGAGAACATCAGCATTATATTTTTCCCAGTGTTGAGCAAATGTAAGGGTAACTGTATTCTTTTTTAACATGTAGTATATCCTTTGATTTAAATTGTACATATTTCAGTTCTGCATATTATAATATACTGCGTTGAAATAAAATGAATTCAGGACAACAATGAGAACATTTATTATCAGAGCTCGCAAGGGAACTACTCGCTGGGAGCTAGTAAGATCACAGATTGGATCGCGGGAACACTTTGAAGTGGTTACGCATTCTGTCATCAATGCTTTTTTTTTCTCGAATGGATTTAGAGATGACGTCGAGGTATATATTATTCTTGATAGCTCCATCGATTTTCCTCGAACCATTAAATTATCGAGCAGTGAAGGTTTATCTATCGGCGGCTTTCATGAAGACGCCGTTTTGGAACTGGTTGAGACTGCATTAAAAAATAGTATGGGCTTACAAAAAAATGAAACACGGATGATAGCTCCCGGACTTCATATTAGTGGTTTTGGTTTTGAAAAATTAGTTGGTCAATTGCTTATAACACGTCCTGTCTACTTACTAGATCGCAAAGGTAACGATATAAGATCAGCGGAAATAGGTTCGGATCCGGTATTTGTTTTAAGTGATCACCTGGCCATGCCTAAAAATAGCATTAAAGGACTCATGCGCGTCGGCCTTAAAACGATAAGTTTAGGCAAAAAAATGCTTTTTGCATCACAATGTGTGGTCCTTCTTCATTATGAGCTAGACCGGTTGCTGGCGTAATCCATCCTCTTTATC
>JANWKD010000028.1 GCA_025451595.1 Candidatus Babeliales bacterium
TTTTATCTATTTAAATTTTTATCATGTTAAGCAATCTTGGGCAAGGGTAGCAAATATCTTTGAGAAAAGTCAAAAAGTAACAGATATTCTAGACTAAATGCGTATAATTTGTAAAATAATTATTGAAGGTTCTTACAAGCGGTGTTGGAATATTTTTAAAAATTAGAGTTTATACTGTTTGTAAAAAATATAGCCTTGAATAAGGAATGATTATGAAAACGAATCAGGTTCGGGTCCGCTTTGCCCCTTCTCCCACGGGGATGATGCATTTAGGTAACGTTCGAACCGCTTTACTTAATTATTTGTTTGCACGCCAAAAAAATGGGTCTTTTGTTATCCGTATTGAAGATACCGATCCAGAAAGAAACTTTGACCCTACTGCTACCAAAATCATTCAGGACTTATCGTGGCTTAATTTAAATTATAATGAAGGTCCTTTCAAAGAAATAGAGACATACGCTCCTTATTTTCAATCGCAACGTACTATTATCTATCAAGAAAACCTTGATATTTTAAAGAAAAAAGAGCTTGTTTATCGTTGTTTTTGCACAGCAGAGGAATTGGAGAAAAAGCGGCAGCGAGCTATAGCTTTGCGTGTTGCTCCAAGATACGATAGGATATGTGCGGACATTTCTGAGCATACAATACAAGAGTTTTTAAAAGAGGGAAAGCCTTTTATTTGGCGTTTTAAAATTCCTCATCAAGGTCAAGTTACTATTACCGATCTAGCTCATGGTATAATCAACTTTGACTTATCTCACTTTTCAGACTTTCCGCTTACCAGAGCAGATGGTTCTTTTACCTTTATTTTTGCAAATTGTGTAGATGATTTTCTTATGGAAATTACTCACATTTTACGGGGAGAGGATCATTTGACTAATACGGCAAATCAAGTCTTGTTATTCAAAGCGTTTGATAAGCCAGAACCGTTATATTGGCATTTGCCAATTATATGTAACGTTGAAGGCAAGAAGTTATCAAAACGTGATTTTGGTTTTTCCTTGAATGATCTGAAAAATTCTGGTTTTTTGCCTGAGGCTATCACTAATTATTTGGCAATAATCGGTGGCTCCTTTGAGCAAGAAATTATGGATTTAGAGGAATTAGTCAATCAACTGAATTTCGATCAAATTAACTCAACGGGCAATATTCGTTATGATGTTGAAAAATTACGTTGGCTTAATCATAAATGGATTGTTCGTTATCCAATTGAGAAATTTGTTCCATTAGTTTTGCCTTTTATCTACGAATCCTATCCTTTAGCTAAACAGTTTAATCCTGATAAAATGCAGCAATTGATATCTTTGGTAAAAACTGAATTGACGACACTTGGCGATATTGTTCCTGCAATTAACTTTTATTTTGAAGAACCCATTGCTACAAAAGAAGGAGTGTTATCGCATTTGCCTGAAGGCCAACAAGTTGATTTTGTACACGCTATTCAAGGATTTATTGCATCATATAGTGATCCAGCGCAGTTTTTGATAGATTTAAAAAAAGTTAGTAAAGATCTATCATTAAGCGCTAAAGCAGTCTTTACCGTAATACGATTTGCAGTGACAGGCGTAGACAAAGGACCGAGTCTTAAAGACACAATGGAAATTCTTGGTAAAGAAACAGTTTTAAAACGACTTAAACAAATTTTTTAATGCAAGATAATTGCATTGGTATGTACTCTTTTGTTATGATTTTATAAAAAATTAATCATGGCGCTCTGTTTTATTATTCGCATCTGGTTAAAAAGAGCGTATTATGCGCTAAAATAAATTAAACCTAAAAGAGGGAAATGCTTTATGAAAACTGATATCGGTATTTTACCAGCAAATAGCAAACAAGTTGTCCTTATTTTAAATAAAATTCTTTCAGATGAATTTACTTTGTATGTAAAAACTCTTAATTTCCATTGGAACGTTGTCGCGTCTAATTTTGGAGAATTGCATGCTTTTTTTGAACGACAATATGAAGAACTTCTAGAAATATCCGATACTGTTGCAGAAAGAGCTCGATCGGTGGGTGGGCGTTCATATGGTTCATTAAAAGAATTTCTTGATAATACTTCATTAAAAGAAAATACATCTGCCTTGTCGGCTCAGAATATGATTGCACAGCTGCTTAAGGACCATGAAACTATAATTAAAGAGTTACGTAAATATATTGATTCAACAGCAAATGAATATCATGATGCTGGCACCAGCAACTTTTTGACTGATTTGATGGAAAAACATGAAAAAATGGCTTGGATGTTGCGTTCTTTCTTAGATTAAACAATCTCTTGGCTGTTACAAAGGCGATTCGGTAACTTTTGAAGATCTGTAACGATAAGCTCTTGCTGGAAATAGTTCATTACTTCAATAAAAAATGATTCTAAGTCTTGCGGAACAAAGAACTCAAAACGATTCGTTTGCTTATTGAGCGTTCGATCAAAGCCAATATGCTCAAAGCTACGTAATATGGCAACGAGATACCACATTTCCGATTTTAAAACGGTTGCCTGATAATATGAGCAGTAGTAGTTCATTTTTTATTCTCAGTTTTACATAAATAATTTTAATGAATATTATTAATATATCCTACCATTAATATATCATTATGAATACGTTAAAGGATTATTATGACTCAACAGGAAAAAAAAATTGGTGTAGTGACTGCTACTATTGTTGGAATGAATGCTATGATTGGAGCAGGAATTTTTAGTGTCCCGGCTGCTCTTGCTTCGTATGTTGGTCCTGCGGGGTTAATTACCTATGCTTTTGTAGTTATAGCTGTTTGGTTTATGGGATTGACCATGGCACGGCTCGCGCAGCTATATCCCCAGGAAGGTTCATTTTATGTCTATGCGTCTCAATGGGGCGGGCATGTACTGGGATTGCTTTCGGCAGGATCTTATTTTGTTGGGCTTATAATTGCTATGGGTTTATTAGTGCAAATAGCGGGGGGTTATTTGCATGTATGGTTTCCTTCTTGGTCAAGCAATATTTTAAGCATTATTACATTGTTACTTTTAGTTATGTTAAATATAATTGGTGTTAGTATTTCTCAAGTGGGTCAATATATTTTAATTTGTTGTACCGTATTTCCTATTATAGCTACCATTATTCTTTGTCTTTTCAATGCAAAGCTCTCATACTTGACGCCATTTATGCCGTATGGATTTGAGAACGTTTTTGCGGCCACTAAAGCAGTTATTTTTGGATTTTTTGGATTTGAGTGCGCAGCATCATTGTTCTCTATTGTCGAAAACCCTGAAAAAAATGTACCACGCGCCTTTATGTATTCAATAACATTGGTAGGATTGCTCTATATTATTTTTGTAGGCTCAATTATTTTATCGGTACCTCTGGCTTTGTTTTCAGACACATCAATTCCTTTGCCAGAAGTGCTTGCGCAAATATTTCCAAATCATCCTTTTTTAATTAATTTTATACATTTTTCTATTTTGTCTGCAGTTATTGGTACTGTTCATTCAATGATTTGGTCTTCAAGCGCATTATTTCTTTCTTATTTAAAACAGTTTAAATCCCAAGCTATTAAAAAAATAGTTTCTAGTAAGTACACCAATCATAGTGCAACGGTTCTTGTGGTAGGAGTTTGCATATTCATATCGTTTGCAACACTCAAAAGTATCAATCTCTTTTTTAGCTTAACCTCTATTTTTCTTATTTTTTCATTTATTACTTCTATGATTACGCTTTTAACCTTAAAAAGTGAATGGAAATCAAAGCAAAATATATATACCATTATTGGACTATTTACTGCAGGGATAATTTTTTATTTTGCTCTAGAAGGGCTGATTGTTGAATTGATGAAGCTTTAATAATAGCCGAATGATCTTATAGTTTAAGAACAATTTATTTATCTCATTTGACGTACGGTAGATAAAGATGCTATAAAATATCAAAACTTGGTATTGAGAGAAAGGGAAGTAGTAATGACTTGGTCTTTGCAAAAGATATTGGCATTGATAATGATAGGTATTGTTATACCTCAAGCTATAATGCCTATAAGTACTTTACAAAAAAATGATCCGTATCCCATGTATTCAAGTGTGTACGATCCCTACTTATCAGTCTGGGAAAGACAATGCATGATGGGGCATTATAACGATGAGCCGTGCCATGAATCTTGGGCAATAGCCATAAGCCCTTTTGTGCAAAAAGCAAGATCGGGTAGAGATTTTGCTGGCAGTAAAGTGTTTTTAAGTGATTTGGAAGGACGCTGGAATATGCTTGGCATGCTCTATGGTCCTCGCCCTCAAGGCCAACAGCTAGTTCCACAATTGTTAACGGCTTTGAAGCATATATTTTCAGATATTCCCGCAAACGACAATACCGTTATTTCAAACAGTGAAAATTATCAATTTCTTTTGACAGATACCAGCATGGATGTTGGGTTTTTTTCAATACCATTAAAATATACAAAATATGGCGTCCGATTTGAGTTTTCAGTCCAACCGTTTTGTGATTTTGGTATTACTATTCAAGGCGGCATTTCAGAAATTAAGCAAACATTCACTGCTTTTATAGATCGAGGCGTTGATCCGACAATTGGAGCAGACGTTCCGTTTGATTTTTTCCGTTTAATTCCTGATATTGATCAAGCTGGTATTCAAGATTGTCAAAGTGTTCCGAAATGTACCACTCCATTTGATGAAATTGAAGGGGACTTGATGAGTACCACGAGCGCTGCCAAATATATCTTTGAGCAGCTTGGATTGGAAAAATGTAATTTTGAAGAAACCTCATTTGAAGATTTTCGATTTATTTTTTGGTGGCGTCGGCCTTATGAGGTTAATAAATATACCGATTATCCCTGTTGGCCAAAGTTTATTATAATGCCTTCAGTAGCAGGATTTGTTACCGCTCCTATTGGAAAGCCATTAGATCGTCATAAGCTCTTTGCGTTACCTTTCGGTAATGACGGGCATGTTTCTGCTGGTATAGATCTGGGATTGAACCTTGATTTTTATGAAACGGTAGAATTGGCGTTCAAATTGGGATATACGCATTTTTTTGGTCGAACCATCGATAATTTTAGAGTACCCAATTTTTGTTATCAAAGTGGTATTTTCCCCTTTGCAACGACGGTAAAACGAAATCCAGGAGACAATTATAACTTCAACGTAATCTTGAATGCGTATAGATTTCTCGGGTGTGTTTCGGCGTACGCTGAATATGTTTTTGTAAAGCATGAGGAAGATCATATTAAATTGAAATCTCATTGTTCGAACGTTTGTGATCCAGCAGTGCGAGTTACAACAGTAACTCCTGATCCCGCATTTATTCCTGAAAAAATAGAATGTTTGAGTAAATTTAGCTCACAATTTATCAATGGCGCTATAAATGTAGAAATTTCACCGAATATCACCTTAGGCATATTAGCTCAATTTCCTATTCAACAACGAAACGCATATCGATCAACTACTTGGTTAGGAACATTTAGGGCTGTTTTCTAGGGTCATAGGTATAAAAAGCCTACGATGATAGGTTTTTAAAAAATTCTGTTGAAAGCCAGAGATGATGTTGGTACTAGATACCCCTACTTTGAAGCTGCGTGTGGGGTTAATTGAGCGTAGATTATGTTTTTTAATATTGATCTAGAACGGAGTTTTTCTAGACATATATTAAAAAAGGCTTTACAATACTAAAAAAGATTAATTAACTGAAAGGTGGCAAGATTTAATATGAAAAGGAAATCAAATATCCAAATAAATGTAACTAATAACCTTGAGCGCGCATTAAAGCAACTAAAGAAGAAGCTAGAGCGAGAAGGGGTTGTTCGTGATATGAAACGACTGGTATATTTTGAATCTCCGACCCAAAAGAAGAGAAAACGGTTAATGCGAGCTGTTAAGCAAAATTACATTCGCATGGCTTCTCAGCGTCTTATATAAACGTACTCTCGTTAACATTGATTAATAATATGTCAGGTTCTACTACCATCAAAGATATAAAAAAGGCTCAAAAAGAGCGCCTTTTGCTGCGAGAAATTTCACAATTGTTCACAAAAGCTTCAATTGATGATTCTCGCCTCAATGGTATTTTTGTAAATCGGGTAGCGTTAAGCCCGGACAAAGGTCTTTGTTATGTGTATTTTTATACAGCAGCGGGAAAAAGCGCGTTTGATGAAAAGCTTGAAATTTTAAAGTTATATAAACCATCTCTTCGATCAGCATTAGCAAAAGCTATTTCATCTCGTTATATGCCCGATTTATTATTTAAATTCGATGATATATATGAAAAAGAGGCAAAAATTAATGAGCTTCTTGATCAATTAAAAGTTGAAGGTGAACTATAATTTTTCTACTTATTCCCTTTTTCTTAATGTGGGGTTCATTTTTGAATATGGTTGGGTATCGATTAGTTTCTGGAGATAGCCTTTTGACTAGTCGGTCGTTTTGTCCAAACTGCAAAAGTATTATTGCCTGGTACGATAATATTCCGGTATTTTCGTGGATAATTCTTGGTAGGAAATGTCGCAATTGTTTACAGTCAATTTCATATTTGTATCCATTAATTGAAATACTTTCAGTAGTCATCTTCTCATTGCTTATTTTATTGATTTCGCCACAATATTGGTTTGCGTATGCTATTTTTTTCTCTGCATTAATTATCACTATACGCACAGATTTGCAAGCAATGTTAATATTTCCCTATGTGACTATCGCGTTGATTCCGTTTGCACTTGTATGTTCCTATTTTTCTTTATTGCCACTGTCATTATTTCAAAGCTTTCTTGGTGCGATAAGTGGATATTTATTTTTAATCTGTTTTGATAAAATATTCTATCTTTTAACGCATAAGCAGGGTATGGGTCTGGGTGACATAGAGTTGCTTGCTTGTATTGGAGCTTTTTTGGGGGTTCATGGCTGGCTTGTTAGTCTATTAATCGGGTCGTTTGTTGGTTCCATTTTCGGATTGACACAAACGATGCAAATTGGTTCATTCAATATTAAAATTCCTTTTGGTCCATTTTTAGCGCTCGGTGCTTTGATAGTTGTTTTTCTACAAGCTTTTACTATTGATATATTTGATCTGTTTTTAATGTATTAATATTATGCAAGATCATCTTTAACAAGTTGTATATCATGAAGTTGATTAATGGTAATAACATCTGAAACACCATCACCATCAATATCGCCCGCAGCTGCCACAATAAAACTTTGTTGGTCTGCTTTGGTAGATCCTAATTCGCTTGACGCTGTTTGTAATCGACCGGTAAAATAATGTTGCCCTTCAGAGCCCTGACTGAAGCCATAGGTATAATAAAATCTTTCTTTGCTCCCACCGCCAGTATACCCTTCGGGCTGCCAACCAATACTATTAGGACCGCTTAAATTAGAGCTATACGTGCCATGTTCTGCCCAATATGACTTTTGAGCCACATAAATTGATCCCAAATTCATATAGGCTTCTGTACGTTTTGCTTTTGCCAAAAAGCGCATAAAGCTAGGAAATGATACCATTGATAAAAATGCAATAATAGCGACAACGATCATTAATTCTATAAGCGTAAAGCCATAATGAATATTGCGTTTCATCCCCAATCCCCTTTTTTTATTTCTAATTAACAAAAATATGAAACTCAATGTCAATGGTATACACATGAATTATAAAATGTTTTTAAAGCTGTTGGAATTCTTCTTATTTGGAAGCGTATACCTTAAACTTAAAGAAAATCTTTTAATTTTTTTAATTTTTTGTAAATAATGCATGGCATGTATAATACAATTATTAATTGTTTGACATTTTTATCGATTAATTTATAATTAATTTGACTGCAAATAGGAAAAAAAAACCGAACAAACTAGAGCTTGGTTTTCAATTAGAAAATTATTTAGCATAGAGAGTGTATTTACAATACAAGTTGGAGAATTGAAAATGTCTAATATAAATAAAAGACAAGAGGGCTCTCGTTCCTCAGTTGGGATATCTGCTCCTCGAAACTACAATGAAATTATAGAATTTCTGGATTCGCATTGGCAAACTCGAGCGGATTTGACTGCTTTAAAAAAAGTTGATGCAGCCCTTGGATTTCCTTCTAAAAGCTTAAACACTATTTTAGTAACTGGAACGAATGGTAAGGGATTGACTATTCATTTTGCTTCTAAGTTATTAAAAGAAGAGGGTTTAAAGGTAGGTGCATTTTATTCGCCTCATATTTTAACATACAATGAACGTTTGGTTATCAACAACGAAGTGATAGGTAATAAAGCTTTTGTTGATTTAGCAAATGAAGTATTAGCAGCAGCGCAAACGAGTGAAGTTTCTCTTACGTCTCGTGAAATGTTGACGATGATGGCTCTGCTTCATTTTAAAAATAACGACGTTGAAGTTGTTCTTTTAGAAATGGTGGATACTTCTACTGCTGATGCGGTAACTATTTGTAATCCTAAAATTTTTGCTATTACTCGACTTACTGATGATGAATCAAATCCTAAAAATGAAATAACTGCAAATACTATTCATGCAATGCTTGAAGTCGTTAAAGCGGGTACTCACGTAGTTTCAGCTGATCAAAGCAAGCTGAATTTACAAGTAATGCTTGATGCTACCAAGGCTCGCAATGGTATTTGGTCTATGCCTATCAGAAAATTAGCGATTCTTGCCTATCCGTTTGAGCAACTTCATGGTCGTTGCGCTGCGCTTGCAGAGCGTATTTGTCAGATTTTTATAGATAATCTTGCAAATAAAGATACGTTGACGGTAGAAAATAGTTTGCTTGCAAAGCAAAAGGGACAACGCGGCAGACCGACTCTTGAGGCAAAACGTAAAAAAACAGAAAATCCTAAAAAGACGCTTGAGCAGTTTTGGAAAGATGAAGTTTCGGATCTTCCCGCTCGTTTTCAAATCCTTGATAAAGAGAAACCTACCATTTTGCTTGATAATGCGCGAAACATTGATGCATTAAAAAATCTTTTACTTGGTGTACGCTTGTTGCATTACCAACGGCCCTTAAAAGGATTAATCTTCATTTTTGGTTGTGATAGCAAGCAAATGGATGTTGAGGAATTTTTAAGATTGTTACGTTATTTTTCAAAGAAAAATTCCTGCCAAGTTATATTTTGCCCGATTGAAGGTAAAATTCCTGGTATGAAAGAAGAATCATGGAATGTTGAGCAAATTACGAATGACGTAAAAAGCTTAAAAATTAAAGCAAAATCGGCTAAAAACTTCCAGGAAGCTTTTGAAATTGCCAAAAAATCAGTTGATGAGCGAAATGGCTTGGTTGTTATTTCTGGTTCTCAATCAATTATCTATGAATTTTGGCAATATAAAGGTATAAAAAAGATTTAATAGTTCAAAACAATAAAGATATAAGAAGCATAGAAATAACTATTCCTATGCTTCTTCTTTTTTACCATGACCATTATCGCATTTCTTTCTTCAACCATCCTTGGAGTTCTTTTAGGAGCTGCTTATGCCATTACTCACCTTATTCAAAATAGTTACTTAAGTACGGTAAAGTCTAAGTCGTTTATCTTTTATAGCATCAGTTCTTTTTTACGAATCATTCTATTTGCGGTTTTTTTCTTTTTTTTATTGCGACAAACCTTTCTTCATTCTATACTCATAGTAATATCATTTCTGATAAGCTTTTGGGTTATTATTTTAAAAAAGAAAGTTTTTTAATATGCAAGGCCTTGAGGGATTTGGTGGCCATGAATGGAACCCATTTTCTATCTTTGGAATAACAGCAAGTTATTTAAAAATAGATCTACCTACGGTAATTAATACATGGATAGTATTATCTATTTTGTTTGTTGCGCTTCTTTTAATTCAACTGGTTCTCTATAATAAATCAAATATGATTCGTTACTTAATAGTTTCATTTGTTGACTCCTTTATATCGTTGTGTAATCAAACAATGGGTGTTTTTGTCTATAATCATTTTCTGCTGGTCACCTCATTGTTCATTTTTATTATTATGTGTAATTGGATTTCGCTTATTCCTGGTTTGGAAGAACCTACCGCCAATCTCAATACGCCACTTGCACTCGGCATAATTTCCTTTGGATATAAAGAGGTTCAGACGATTAAAGTTCACGGGTTCATTCACTATATTAAGGAATTTATGCATCCGTTTTTTATTATGTTCCCGCTGAACGTGGTTACTCATTTTTCTAAAATTCTTTCCATTTCTTTTCGATTGTTTGGCAATATTTTTGGTGGTTCCATTATTTATAAAATTTATATGGTATCAATTTCGAGAAATATTTTTGCTGAGCTGGTTGGTTTGTTTTCAGGATTAAACTTTGGCATTATAGGTTTTTTTATTATATTTGAAGGTTTTATGCAAGCCTTTGTGTTTGCTATGTTAACGTTGACGTATCTTTCTATTGCGATCCAAGCAGCAGATGTTGGAGAACTTGATTAATGATTGAATTAGGAATTTTTTTACATTATATCAGCGTTGCTTTTATTATTGCGTTAACATCATTGGGGGTTGGCATAGCCGCGGGTTATGCAAGTATTGCGGCTTTATCAGCACTTGATAGAGCACCAAACACCTACAATGAAGTTTCAAAAATTATTATAGTCGCATTAGCGGTTATTGAAACGGGTGGTATTCTAGGCTTAGTGATGGCCTTACTTTTATTAGCAGGTCCTGCTAGTGAACTTTTGGGACAGCAAGAAATTTTATATACTGGTATTGCCGAAATTGGTATAGCCTGTGCATTAGGAATTTCTGGTCTGGTGGTGGCTTTTGCTTCTGCAAACCCCGCAAAACAAGCCTTGGTATCGATTGCTCGGCAACCGTTTTTTAGTTCAAATATTTTGAATATAATGCTCATGACCCAATCAATCATTCAAACCCCGGTGATTTTTGGATTTTTAATATCGTTGCTTATACGAGGTCAGTGTCTTGCGCTTACCACATTTGCTGACAGTATTCGATTAATGGCGGCTGGCTTGTGTACCGGACTTGGTTGTATTGGCCCTGTAATTGGTCTTTCTCAGTTTGCAGGAGCTGCTTGTCAGGCGATTGGTATAAATAGAGATTCGTATCGCAAGGTTTTGCCCTTTGCGTTACTGAGCCAGGCAATTATTGAGACACCTATTATTTTTTCTTTACTTATTTCATTAATGCTTCTTTTTAGCCCATTGCACACAGAAAAACCATACACCATTGTTGCACTGCTCGCATCGGCTTTATGCGTCGGCATTGGCACTTTTGGTCCGGGAATAAGTTCAGGCAAAGTTGCAAGCGCTGCTTGTAAAGAAATTGCATTACATCCAGAACAATATTCAATTTTATCACGCACAAGTATGCTTGGGCAAGGTCTTATTGATAGTGCGGTTATTTATGCATTAATTGTATCTCTTGCGATCTTCTTTTTAAAATAATAAAGTAATAAAAAAGAGAAAAAGTTATCAATGAGATTAGTTTATGAAGAAAAAGGAAGTTCCCGTTCTGTTTATTATTACTAAACTGGAATTGGGAGGCGCACAAAAAGTTTGCTTGACGTTATTCAAAAGCGTATCGTCTGCTTATTTAATTTCTGGTACTCAAGGCCCGCTGGTTAATGAAGTTCAATCATTAAATAATGTTATTCTGATCCCGAGTTTGAAGCGAGAAATTTCATTGCGAGCAATTGCATTAGAAGCAATCAATTTTATTACGCTCATCAGAAAAATCCGAGATATTAAAAAAAATCATCCAGATTTGATAGTTCATACGCATAGTACAAAGGCTGGTCTTATTGGCCGATGGGCAGCTTTTTTTGCGGGCGTTAAAAACAGAGTTCATACTATTCATGGGTATGGATTTCATCCGTATCAATCTAAAATAAGTTGGTTTTTAATTTATTTTTTAGAATGGATAACCAGTTTTATTACGACGCATTTTATTTGTGTTTCTACCAAGGATGTAAAAACCGGAATTGCCTTATTTCCTTGCTTTCAACGCAAGCATTCTATTATTCGAGCTGCCGTTGAATGGAATAGTTTTTTAAGATTAGGGCATATTCAATCACCGAAAGAGTTGTTTGTTTTTGGAACTATTGCCTGTTTTAAAAAACAAAAAAACTTGATCGATTTATGTAAAGCTTTTAAATTGGCTTCGCAACAAAACCCTGCAATTAGATTGGAAATTATTGGCGATGGTGTTTTAAGACCACAATTAGAACAATGGCTTGAGGAGAACAATATGCGAAAGCAGATAATTTTGCATGGTTGGCAGAAAGATGTGGGAGAAATCATGCAACAGTGGCATGCATTTGCATTAAGCTCCCTATGGGAAGGTCTTCCTTGTTCTGTTATTGAAGCGCGGTTATTAAAATTGCCGGTATTGGCATATAATACGGGAGGGATTTCAGATGTTATTATTCATGGTGAAAATGGATTTTTAATATCGCAAGGGAATTGGCAAGAGCTTGCCTCTTATATGGTTCAAGTAAGCACTGATAAAAATTTGTATTCTCATTTACAAAATTATCATGATAATTTAGAGGCTTTTCATCATCAAGCAATGATTGATGCGCATCATCAATTATATAAACAGTTAAATTAAGAACGTGGATTTTAATCGTATCAGGTTCAGAAAAAAAGGGAAGCGACCAAATAAATCGCGCTCAGATAGATATCTAAGATATAGATAAAGGCAAATAAGTTATTTTTTCAATTCAGGACTTTCTTTTTCAATTATTTGAATGAATCTTTTGTACCAAGGTTTTTTGTATTCATATACAGGGGATTCTAATGAAATAGTTTTTCTTTCTCCAAGATTTCTCTTTGAAGTTATGCCTTGTTTTTCTTTTAGCCATCTCATCAAGAGTGCTTGCTCAATCAGATATGCGGTAAATTGTTTCGGTTTTTGTTTACTTTCAATATTTGTGACAAATTGTTTTATTTTCGTTAACCTTATTTGATCTGCAATAGAACTGATTCTAGGGTGTTTATCATATTCTTTAACCATTAATTTTTTATTATCATCATAATAAAACGCAATCGCGTCGGTATTAATAGCATCTTCTACTGGGCCATTATAAACAATAACATCTTTAAGATTATTAAGCTCTTTTATTTTAAATATTTTCTTTGCTAAAAGATTTTTAAGACTCATAAAACAATCTAGTAACTGATTTTTATTTTTTGTTATCGAATTAACTTTATTGATAATATGTAAAGCATCACCAGGAACCATAGAAATAACTCCTTGCAAATTATTTCCATTCATTATCAATTCAAAAGGAATATTATTCGCATAAATAAGCACAATTTTCGGATCAATTTTAAAAAATTGCACAATATTAAGCGGTAACCTTGGACTTCTTGTTTGCGTTAATAAATTTCCTATCGAAGCCGTTTCTTTGTCAAGATCTAATATTGTAAACCATTCAAGTCCAGGTAATTTAACTTGTGGCATATTTGGCCATACATAACGAGGCTCTTTCTCACGAAATTCTTTATCATATGCTATTGATATTGGAATTATAACTGATTTAAAATCAATTACCCCTTCTTTTGTAGCCTCGTTTAAAAAAAGAGAATATGAAATAAATGTTGATAGTTTTGGTCTGAGTAATCCATCAATTTTTAAACGAGCACGTACCACAGAATCAGTCAAAGCAGATGTCACAATAGGAAATGAATATGTTCGGCTTATTGCGGATATTGAATCTCTATATAGTAATTCGGTATTCAGACCAGCTGCATAACATGAATCATAAACAAATAATTTACAATTAATTTGAGTATCTAAAAAATGCAATAGTTCTTTAAACATATCAAGAGTAAGCCCAACGATTTGTTTCCTTATCAAACCATGCCCATTTATATAAATTGACCACATTGGCAAAGGAATTTTAATTTCCTGATTGTATTTATCATAATCAGTTTTATTGCAAAA
>JANWKD010000029.1 GCA_025451595.1 Candidatus Babeliales bacterium
ATTGAAAATTATATTTCAAGGGCGCTTGAGGTTTTTTGCCTGCGATGATCGCTTGTGCAGCGGATAAAGCTTGGGAAAGTGATGGATATTGATCTTGTACCGTAATAAGTCGATTTTTAGGCACGTTATTTTTTAAGGATAAATCTGAAGCAGATTTGCCTAATAAGGATGATTGTGGTGATACGAGGGTATTTTCATTACTCACTTGAATATAAACCATTTCTCCGGGTAGTGCGACTATTGGCTTATAAAGATTTGGACCAACTTGTAAAATAATAATAGTTGATTTTGTAAGATAATTTGGAAGAGCATAGGTGACAAATCTATTTGGATTAATTGATATTGGTACTAAAGATTTGTCGGTTGCCTGTAAAATATTTTCGTCAGCAGTTCCTAAATATACGATAGTTACGGGATTAGTTTTATTTTTGTTTAATAGTTCGAATTGATAGAGGCTCATCTCTTGGTCGTCGGGTGTTGACTGTCCTTCGATAGTATAATCGATATATTCTTTGATAATTTGATCGGTGGCATTTGCGATTTTTTCCTTCGCATCACTGATCGCTTGCGCAAGCGACTTAGTAACCGTTGAGGTGATTTGCTCTACTAATTTAATGATGACAGAATTATTAAATTCCTTACCTACTATCTGCATATTCTTTATAAACGTTTTCCAGTTGTCTTTTTGTTCTTTTTCGATTTGAATTGGTCCGAGTAGCCCCGCTAATTCGTCAATAGCTTTCTGACGCAATCCGGATTCTTTGAAAATAGTGTTTTTTAAGCGAGTCAAATCGTGCGATAGTTGTGTAATATAATAGTTCATCTCATTTTTTATCTTTGTCGTAAGCTCCATTTCGATGCTTGCGGTTGTTCGCGGAGCATTGAGCTGATTGAATAGCTGATGTATCGTGGCAATAGTTTGAAAAATTCGTTGTCGTGCTATTTGATTGAAATGATTAATAATATTGTCAGCAAATGTTTCGAAGTTAGTCGCTAACGTATAAAAACTTTTGGTGGTTGCCCCAGAAGCAGTAAATTCATTTTGCAAAGCATTTGCTGCATCTCTGGCATACGCATTGATATCTTTCGTTGAATCGTTCAGCGTATCGGGAACATTGTTATTGATGATAGTTGCAATAGACGTTTTAATTTTGTTTTCGGTGGTTAATTGAGCGGCAAGGTCAATATAAATAGACGACAACATTAAGCTATACAAAGCAAGAAAATAGAATGATTTTTTTATCATGAAATCTCCTTAAAAAGGCATAGTGATTGCTCTATTTTTAGCATTACTGAAAGACTGTAACATGTACGTCATTTGCAAGTAAATATTGATTTGAAAGTATTGAAATAATCATACTATTTTTATCTATAGTTCAGTGGAGTATAAAAAGGGAAAAGGATTAAGAAATGAAACGTATATCAGTTTTTTACCTATTGTTACCGATGATGACACTGAACGCGACGCCGCACGTCGACATTGATACATTGATAGGACGCCTTGAGATTCATATTACTCAATTGCAAAATGTTCAAGAGCAGCAAAAAGTAACCACCTATATTTTTGAGGATTCTGAAACCAAAACGTTTACCTTTTCTGATATGATATCATTCGATCACAATCTTATTAGATGGTGTATTAAAACTATGGAAAAAAGAAAAAATTTATCCCCATTATTTGATACTTGGGAAACATTTAAAACGTATCGTTATGTCGAAGGCCTACAAGCGCCACTTTTTATCCGAGAATGCGCATTGCTGATACTTATCATCTACAATAATATTTTAGTTGGCATGTCATCTTCAAACCATGCGCGCATTAATGCTCAAGAGATTTCGATTTTATTTAACAAAGTTGCAGGATTACCGTTACATGAACTCATCGATGTGTTGGATAAAATAAGAAGTGAACTATCGTCTATTCTAGAAGCGCACCCACTCAAGCCACATCAAACATTATTGCAGTGGCTGCAAGAGAACTGGTGGGTCCCGCCAACTGTTGTTGCTGGAATTATTGTAGCAATATTGTTTAGACAATAGTAGCATACAACATAATCGATAAGTTTTTTCGGGATATCTTTTGTGGTATACTGAATTTGTACAGGTTTCTTTTATCGAAAATTGCCACGTATAAATTTGCTATGGAGCATATCAAGACTATTGTGCATTCTTGCAATGGATTTTGGTACCATAAAAAAAGGGAGCTTTTTATGTTTCAATTAAATGATAATGTCGTATACCCTGGCCATGGCATTGCGCGTATTAGTCGCATTATAGAAAAAGTAATTGCTGGTCAAGTAAATACCTTTTATGAACTCAAATTTCTTAATCAAGAAATGATGATATTAGTCCCTACAAACAATGCCGAAGCTATAGGATTACGATCATTAAGCTCTACAGAAAAAATAAATGACATTTTTAAATTTCTTGCAGAACCAGCAAAAAGAATTCAGCATCATGAGCTAGCGTCGAGCAATTGGAATAAGCGCAATAAAGACTACCAGTTCAAATTGCGCACTGGCAATTTGCGAGACATTTCGGAAATTTATCGAGATCTTAAACATATAGCACAGCATAAAGAACTATCATTTGGAGAAAAACATCTCATGCTCAGAACAGAAGCTTTACTTGCCGAAGAAATTGCTATAGTAAGAAAGGTTGAAGAAGAAAAAGCTATCGAACATTTGCGTTCAATTTTCAATGACGGATTATTTGGTATCAAATCATGTCAAAGCTCGCAAGCTAGATAGTCAACGTTTTTTTAATTATATCATACTTCCCGTCATTGATCAGGAAAATGACGGGATCTTCTCAATTGAGTAAAGCCATATTATGCTTATAGTCAGCTAAAGGGAATAAGCATGACTAATACGTTCAATAAAAAATTTATTATTATTGCAGGAGCGACCGGCGTCGGCAAAACAGATATAGCCATTGAGCTAGCACAACGGCTTAATGGCGCTATTATTAATGCTGATATGGGTCAACTATACACTCCATTGACCATTGGCACTGCAAAGCCTCATTGGTTCGAGCAAGCGGTACCACATTATTTATTTGATGTAGTGAACGATCCCATAGATTACAATGTTATTGAGTACCGCTCTCGCGCATTCCAATCTATGGAAGCCATTTGGCAACATAACCAAATTCCGTTTGTAGTTGGCGGCTCACATTTTTATATACAGTCATTGTTTTTTCCACCGTCTGCCAAAGCCCAGGGTAACTTAAGAGAAGAAGATATTTTGCCATTAGATCAAAGCAATTTGTGGCAATATTTGCATGAGATTGATCCCGAAAGAGCAAAACAAATTCACCAGAACGATACCTATCGCCTCAAGCGCGCTCTCCATATTTGGCACACAACCAAACAAAAACCATCTTCATTTGCAGAAAATTATCAATTATCACAGCCTTGCATATTAATTTTTTTAACACGCGATCGAGAAGAATTATATAATAGAATTGATCTGCGTACGCAGCAAATGCTTCAGAGCGGATGGATCGATGAAGTTCGCGCATTGCTTGATACGCCCTGGGAATCGTTTTTGCTGGAAAAGAAAATTATTGGATACGATGATATTATCCGTTACTTAAAAAGCGAACAAACAACATCCACTGATTATAATGAATTAGTAGCAATTATCGCACGAAAAACAAGAAACTATGCAAAAAGACAATTAACCTATTGGCGAATGTTGGAAAAAAAAATAATGAACATGCAAGCCCAAAATATTCAGCCAACATTACGTATTGCTACTTTCAACTTGACTTTATTGACCCATGATCTATATATAAATCAGCTAGCCACTTTTATTATGAAAGAAATTTGATACTATGCAAAATAATGCCGAAAAATCATGTAGCTGCCAAAGCAACAATATGCTTGTCGTTGATAAAAAAACAGTAAGTAGGGTAATAGCTTTTCTTCTTCTGGCTTGGTTTTTTACTTTTGTGATCGGTTATTTTTGGGGTAAACGTCATGCAGTATCAACCTTTGCTCAAAAGATTGAACAAGAATCGTTTGCCGACAAAATATATTATAACACAAGTTTACTATACGATCAGAAAACACCACAATCGACACGGGAAGAAGCGACAAAAATAGAAAATGAACAATTAAAAGAAGAACACGAACAGATAAGCTTGCAATCCGCGACCAAGTCAAGCGAGGCAGCAAAGCTCTATCAAGCGCAAATTTTTGGGGGAACCCAAAAAGCAGCGCAAGCATGTTGTCAGCGTTTGCAAAAAAATGGAATACCCGTATCGGTCGTCAAACGCTTGAGTAAAACACCAAAAAATAAAACAATAACATGGTATCAGGTAGTCACCGAACCATTTACGAATCGGCAGGAATTAGAATTGGTACTCGAATCAGTAAAATTTCAAGAAAAAATTCGCGATGATATTCATATAATAGAACTGGCCGATAGAGCCAATGATCAAAAGAAAGGTCAATAATGATTACAGAAATTCGCCAAAAGTTGCAAGGCTCCGGATTCAAAATTGTTGTATGGGTGATATTAATTGCCTTTGCGCTATCATTCTCTCCTTATTTATTTAAAGGGTCGGGAGCAAGACCAAATGCCGCCGCAACGGTCAATGGCACTCAAATTGCCATTCAAGAATATCAACGCCGCGTATACCAAGAGACAGAGCGAATTGATATGCTCCGGCAACAATTGGGCGCTTATGCAGACTCGTTATTGAAATCATTGGGTATGAATAATCCGCGCAAGATGGCTTTGCAGGCGCTCATTCAAGAGGAGCTTATTACGCAAATAGCAAATAAGTTAGGAATTACTGTTTCTGCGGATTATATCGCAAGCAAATTGTATGATGCTGAATATATTGTTCAAGAGCTTGGCGACCTTATTCCCTTATACGCATTGGATCAGCAAGGAAACATCAATATGTCATTATTGCAAAAACATCTTGAGCGCTATGGGATTACTATGCAAGAGTTTGAACATAAATTAGAAGAAAAAATTCGTCGAAGCTTGGTTATGGAGATTGTAGGTCTTGCTACTTATCCTACAGAGCAAACCATTCAATCTCGTTTTGCCGACATGTTTCTAGGGAAAAAATATACAATCATTACGTTGGCTTTTGATAAAATTCTTAACAATATAAAGTCAGCGGGCGTAAACTCAAAAGAATTGGCCGATTTTTTTGCAAACGAAAATAGAAAAAATCATCGATATTGGGTGCCAGAAAAACGCCAGGCGGCGATATGGACGTTCAACCCCGAGCAATACGGCTTGGATATCTCCGATCAAGAGATCAAAGCGTATTATGATAATCACAAAACAAGCTTTATAAAAACTCCCGCACAAATGAAAGTTCGCCATATTTTATTTGAATTGCCTGAAGGAGCCAATCCGCAAGAAATCCAAACAAAGGCGCAAGAAATTCGAAATGAGCTTGTTCAAAATCCATCTCTATTTGAACAATTGGCTAATAAGCATAATCCGTCAACCATAAAAAAGGGGGGCTTGATCGATTTCTTCTCAAAAGGAGAAAAGGATCAAGCATTTGAACGCGCTGCATTCCGTTTGCAGAAAGATGGAGATATTTCTGACGTTGTTACCACCGCTGATGGGTTTGAAATTATTCAACGTGTCGAGAGAAAAGCAACCTCTTACAAACCGTTAGAATCAGTGAAAAAAGAGATTGTTAAACGAGTTCAAGAAACACAATTCAAACAGCTGTTCTCTCATGATATGACACGTTTAATCGAATCAATCAAGAAAAATCCTACAGCGCTGAACGATTCTATACAAAAAAAGAATGGCATTAAAAAAGAGGTTGAAAAGAGTCGCAATGATGATTCTCCGTTAGCTCAAAAAATATTTAAACTCAAAGAAGGTGACTGGGTTCCTATGATTGAAGACGGCAAGGGGCTGCTGATCAATGTTACTTCGATACAAAAAAGCTATGAGCCAACACTTGATACCGTTAAAAATCAGGTTGAACAAGACTGGTATCGGGCAAAAGCAGAACAGCAACAGCGAGAAATGGCGCCCAGCTTGTTAAAAGCTATTCATGAACATACTGATGCTCGCGGGTTGGAAAAGAAGTTTGCATTTACGCAAGAAACTACTTCGTGGATAAAAAATAGCGACAAGGAACAGCTAGAGAAGCTTTCGAAGAAAGGAATTCCAGTTTCAGAGCTTATATCCCTAGAAAAGGTAGGACAATCTGAAATAATCGAGCGCGATGGACAGCTCTTTATCCTGAAACTTGACGCAATAGAACCATTCGATGAGCAGCTCTACAACGAGCATCGCCAAAAAATTGAGGCTGCTGCCTATCAAGAGGAAAAAGCATTGACCCAAAGAGCTTTTGTTGCGTCTTTATATAGAAATGCTACAATTAAAACTACAGAATTAATACAGGCAAATAGCGAAGATAGTCTTTCATGAACAAAAAAAATATCATCCAAGAAGAACATATAACAGAAGTAGCAGCTGTTTCTGCCAAAAAGAAAATGATCGAAGTGACCTTGGCCCAAATTGACAAACAGTATGGCAAGGGTTCGGTAATGCTTTTAGGGCAATCGGCTCATATTAAAACAGAAGTAATTCCAAGCGGATCGATACTCCTTGATCAAGCAATTGGCATAGGTGGCTATCCTACGGGAAGAATTGTAGAGATATACGGACCAGAAGCATCAGGTAAAACCACCCTTGCGTTACATGCAATAGCTCAGTCGCAGGCCAAAGGTGGCATTTGTGCATTTATTGACGCTGAGCACGCGCTAGATCCAGCGTATGCTGCAAATATTGGTATCAATACCAGTGACCTGATTATTTCTCAACCTGATTATGGTGAGCAGGCGCTTGATATTGTTGAAATGCTTGTCAGATCGGGAGCGGTTGACATTATCGTTGTTGACTCAGTTGCCGCATTAGTCCCCAAAGCTGAATTAGAAGGCGATATGGGAGATTCTCATATGGGACTGCAGGCGCGATTAATGTCTCAGGCGCTTAGAAAGCTAACCTCTATCGTTCATAAGTCGAAAACAGTCTTAATCTTTATTAATCAAATTCGACACAATCTCAATACGATGCCTTTTGCTAATAAAGAAACAACGACAGGTGGAAACGCACTTAAGTTCTATGCATCGTTACGACTTGATGTGCGCAAGATAGCTAGTCTCAAAAAAGACGATAATCATTTCGGTAATCGCGTGTCGATAAAGGTTGTAAAAAATAAGATGGCTCCTCCGTTCATAAAGGTTGAGCTTGATCTGTTATTTAATCGGGGTATTAGCAAAGAGCTTGATCTGCTTGATGCATCACTTTCCTATCAAGTAGTCACGCAAGCTGGCGCATGGTTCGCTTTTGGCGATGAAAAATTTGCCC
>JANWKD010000030.1 GCA_025451595.1 Candidatus Babeliales bacterium
AGAAGAAGTTGTATAATCTGCGAGTTATTAGTACGAACTGCCGCCCATAAAGGAGAAATGTCATCTTCATTTTGTTTGAGCACACAAGCGCCTTTTGCAATTAAATAGTTTATGATGCCTGTCGCCTGCGCATAACAAGCGGCCGCAAGTGGCCTAGTTTCATTTCTGTGTACCATCGCTAATGGCTCGTTTACATCCATACCCTGATCTATACACCATTGAAGCATTTGCGTATCATCGGAAAAGATTGCCATTAATCCTTCAATGGTATTATCCAATAATCCGTTTTGTTTGCGCAACGGCAGATACTTTTTATGCAATAATGTTTTTTTTAAAAGCTTCATTGACCCTTTATATCCTTCTGATTCTGTCCAAGATAAAGAATCGAGTAATATTAGTTCCTGTTGGTCTCTAAATATTTCAATAAAAGATCGTTCCTTTATGCGTTGAACAAGCTCCCAATGACCATAATATACCGCTTTGGCCCAGCATGTTATCGTCTGACCATAGGTTGTTTTGAGATGCGGATCGGCTCCTGCATTTAATAACTGATGCATAAGTTGTTTGTTACCACGATAGGCGGCATTATGCAAAGCTGTTTCACCATTTCTATCTTGAAGATTGACTGCAGCGCCCTTATCTAACAACCAGCTAACTATCTCATTATTAATTTTTTCTCCACCTGAAGCATCCATTAATGGAGTCTTACCATTTATATCTGCTGCATCAATATCTGCTCCCTGTTGCAATAAATAGTCAGCTAGAGCAACACTTTTTACGCCATCAAGGCTTGAGCCGTGATAAAAAGAGGACCTTCGTTTTACATCAGCACCATGCTCGACCAAATCTTTTACTATATCAAGATTATCATTGCGCACTGCTTCAATTAAGGGAAATTCGCCATAACGCTCTTGCTTATTTGGATCAGCACCTAATCTTAAAAGCTCCTCAACCGCTTCGTGCGCTTTCCACTTTATTGCCAAGGTTAAAGCCGTAGTCCCGTGATTAGAGCTCTTTTTAATACACGCATTAATATCAGTACCCGCTTGAATTAATCGTGGTAATAACAAAACATTATTGTTTTTAGCGGCTAACATGAGAGCATTTTCGCCCTTGCTATTACACAATGAAGGGTCCGCACCATGTTTTAATAATACATCAACTGATTCGTATGCTTTTGGGTCACACGCAAAGTACATAAGCGCGGTATTACCTTCCTTGTCTAACGTCATATTTGGATCAATATTATGCGATAGCAAATATTCAATAGCAGTTGCATTATCAAATAATATTGCGGTACAAAAAAGATTTTGCGGAAGTTTATTCCAGGGCCATTTTTTGGCATTGCGTAGCAATAATAGATCTTCAAAATGCTCTGTTTTATGCATAATGCTTTGCTGCAATAATTCACTCATACTATGCTGATAATTCTTCAATAGATCAACATATTCTGCTATTTCCATCGGAATAGTTGCATAAGAAAGATTGTCTTTAACTACTTTACATGCAGAAAACATTTTTAATGAGGCAGGCTTACGGTCTAAGGTTAATGTTTTATCCATTGAAAAACAAGGAATAGCAGCGATGAGGAATAGAAATAGAAACATAGTTATAGAACTCAACTTATTTTTTAATGATATGATACCCGTTGAGTAGTATAAGAACAGAATGTAAATTTGCAACTAAAATTAATGTTTATATTTTCCAATCTCAATATATTCTGGGCCTGCAACGCCAACTCTTTTTGCAACGATAAGACCATCGGCAGAACAGCTTTCAGAAACTGAATGATCAGCAAGAATATGAAATTTATGTATTTTAAAAAAATTCAAACATTGTCGATGAATTTCATCACTATGAGTCGATATGAAAAAGTAATCAATACTATTAAGATGTTTTACTGCTGTTTTTAACATATCATACTCTGCAGCTTGAATATCAGCATGTAAAATATTAATATGTTCAATCTCTTCTTTTTCAATAAACTCATCAATTGATAGCCATTCAACGCCGGTAACATTAACATTATCTTGCATGTTTCCTACAAACGCTTGTTTAAAAGTTCCCGTTTTATTATTAAGTGCAAAGTTTTTTTTGCCGGCTTCTAACCTTTTTGGATCTGGTTCTATCATATAATTTTTGGGGTTTTTAATTTCTGAAGCAAACCATAATGAATAATACGCCCAAAAAGAACCAAGTTCCAGCATGGTGGCATTGTCCGGGATATATTTTAATACTTCATAAAAACATTTTTCTTCTTGCGGTTCATGATGACCTTTCAAAGCAAACATAACGTCAGTAAGCCACTGTACATCGTAATAACAGTTAAGAACTATTTTAAGCCCATTATGCATGAGTTGATAAGGAATTATTTCATCATGAAAAATTGCACCAGCGCCTGGAACTTTTGGTATATAATCGGTATCGTCTGCAGAGATTGTCAATAACGTACGTTGCATTTGATATGATGGATCCTGTCTGTTTGCAGGATTAGAAACAATTGCCTCTATGCATTTCTTTTTATGCTCTTGCATTTCTTGTTTTGAATAAACAATTAAATGCTGCGCATCTATTGTTAGACCAACAGAACCAACAAATAATATAATGAGATATTTTTTTAAATGATTTATCACAGCGCTCTCCTTTTATTTCCTCTTTCTTTTAAAGTTTATAAAAAAATAAGAATATGTAAAATTAACGTTATCAATTTTTTTTATTTATAATTATCGCCGACCGTTATATAAAAATCTAAAATCAAATTTTTAGCTTGTTTATTATTTATTATAAGAGACATAGTTTTATTTATTTTTCGAGCATAAAACCATGAAAAAATCCAACGTTTAATAAACCATGCCTCTGGTTCATTCAGATCAAAATATTTCATCATCAGATCTTTTCCTGAATACGCTCCGTTAAAATATTCTTTCAAAAATAAATGCCAATTTTTTATGTGTATTTCATCTATATTCCAACTTTTTTCTTGGTCTAATATTTCATTAAAATAGACGCTATATCGTGAGATATCAAACATTCCCTTTAATATTTCATCTTCAGCAAATTTTAACGCTTGCGTTCTAAATCTAAAATTAGGAATTATTTCATAAAAATTATGTTTTACTATGTAGGCCTCACGTTGCTCATCTACAAATGAATGGAACATCATGCCCGCTTTAAATGAGTCTTTTTCTTGAAGGATATCATAGAGCGTAACATTAAAAAAATGTGTTTCTGTTCGTTCAACAACTTTTAAATAACGAATATCCGGAAAGCTTGTGCCGATGATAAATTCTATTTCATTAAACAATCCCTTAAAGGGGCCTAATAGCATTTGGACAGCTAAAAAAATATGCGCTATGGGAGCTGCCATAAAGATCCTCCATTGGTAAATTTACTTTTATTATAACATATTTTGCAAAAAATAACTCATATATTCGCCCTTATTATTTACTTTTCAATCCGCCAAACGCGCAAGTCCTTTTCGCTTACTATGATTAAAGCAATAAATAAATAATATGATTGCGCCTATCGCATAGAGAATACTTAACACATATCCTTTAACAAGATTGAGTGTAGGATCTTGTTGGTACATTACATATTCTCGCATGCCTTGAAATACATAACTCATCGGCAAAAAAGCGCTCATTATCCGACCCCAACTTGGCAATACTTCAATGGGATAATAGGCGCCACTGAAAGGCAATAAAAACCAACCAAAAACAAAGCCAAGTTCTTGGCCTCGTTTTCCTTTCATTACCAATATTTGCAAGCAAGTAAAACCCACCCATAGCCCAGAAAAAAAGAGTGGCGGAAAACAAATCAGGAATGTTGAAATAATATACCAGATCGATAAATCATAGAGCATAAATATTACAAACATACAAAAAATTGATGTGAGTACCATCATAATCGTATTAAACAATACTATACCAGCCATCCATTCAACAATTCTCAAGGGCAAAGAAAATAGATTTAAAATGTTGTTCGACCAAAGTTCTTCAGTAAATGAAAAAATCATATTTGTGCAACCCCTTCCTACGAGTTGCCATAAAAGAATACCGAGTAATGCAGCAGCTTCATAATGCTGAAATTGAGCTGTTTGAGACTGCTGAATCCATGATCCCAAAAATCCCCAGATCAATATATCAAGCACAGGCCAATAGAATATGGCAAGTAAAAGATTAAAGTCTCGCCGCAATACGCGTGTATGACGGAGCACTATAGCCCATATTGGTGCGAATGAAATCATATAATTCCTTGTGTGAAGTTCATTTAGCAATACTTAAAAAATAATCTTCGAGCGTCGGCTTATCGATTGAAATATGTGAGTAGATAATTTTTCGCTCACTCAGTTGCGCAAGAAATTGAGCAATCAGCTGCTCGTCAAGTTCAATCGTTAGATTATTGGCTTGTGTCGTGTAAATGAATTGTGATGTTTGCAAATAATCCAGCGTATGATTCAGTTCACTAGAGATAGTTACATTGACACGAACCTTGGAGGTTGACTCTGCAAGTAGTTCAGGCGTATTGTCTGCAATAATTTCTCCCTTTTTTAACACAAGTACGCGATCACAAAGTTCAGTTACTTCATTCATATTATGAGAAGTAATTAGAATGGATATGCCACGTTCTTTGCATTGTGCGAGAACAAATTGACGCACTTCATGCGCAACATCAGGATCAAGCGACGCCGTTGGCTCATCAAGAAGCACAATTTGCGGATCAGCAATAAATGCTTTTGCAAGCAAAACACGAGTTGTCTGACCAGCTGAAAGGGTTCCCGTTGACCTGTTGCGCATATCCCACATTTCAAAAAATCTCAACAGTCTTTCAATTTGTTGTCTACGTCGTGATTGAGTAATTCCATAAATACGCCCGATAACATCAAGATTTTCGGATACTGTTAAGAGCGCAGGAAGTCGATCGTACCCACTTGCATAACCAATTTTTTTAAGCGCAGCAATACGATGAGAAGCAAAGTTTTGTCCAAAATAGGTAATAGCTCCGCTGCTTGGCGTTAACGTACCAAGAAGCATCTGAATGGTAGTCGTCTTACCGGCACCGTTCGGACCAAGAAACCCAAGAATTTCACCTTTTTGAAGTTGAAAAGAGATATCATTTACTACCGTATGTTTTTGTAACGCAAAAGGCCAGAAGCCTGAACGAAATGTTTTAGTAAGATTTGATACGTTAAGCACAACCATCATGCGCCCCTTAATGCATTTTAATAGAATAGTATTGAAAATATTCTGTGGAATCAATATTTTCAACAGTAATTTAGTTTTTTATTCAGTTTTTCTTTGAACCATTTAAATGATTACTCAACTCTCTAAAATAGCTTTGTATTCAATGTATCATCTCATACTTTTCATATCAATAACATTCTAACGACAAAAAATATTTTTGACATTTATTTTCTAAAAACTATTTACTTCCAAAAAGTAGGTTGGTAGCGTTTAGTCAAATGAACCACGCACACGGCTCGTAAGCCAGAATTTTCTGAGTCTAAAGTAATCGAATCACAAGTTCATTGATAATCACGAACCAAGATCAAAAAATTCTTTGTGTATTCAATTTCAGCACGATCTGCCCCTGCATTTTCGATATGAATCTCATATACCGCATCAATAAAAAATAATGACTTAAGAGACCAATAACTTTATCTTATTGGTCCCCATTAAAATCTTATGCGGTATGTTTGGTTGTACTGATGTAATTCACCGAAATATACATAGCTAGCGCTATTGCCATGAAAAACAATGGCATAGGAAATAATGTATGATTATGCAGTAGGCCCATTAACAGGGTAAAGAAGGAAATAAGACAATAATAATAAAACCCAAAACGCGAAGAAGCTGTTCCCAATATTGCGCCGTACTTTTCTAGTGCGACTGACAAGATATTGGGTATTATCATACCGATACCAGCCATAATAAGGGCCATACTTACAAGCGTAAGTATAATTATATATAGGGCATCCGCAGCTAGCGCTTTGAAAAGCGCTATACCAATTACAAAAATAAATGTGCCACATACCACCAAAACGGTGCTTTTTTGCATAATAACGTATGACGACATATTGCAATCATGCGCTTTTTTAGACGCAAAGCTGCCCAACATTGCCT
>JANWKD010000031.1 GCA_025451595.1 Candidatus Babeliales bacterium
GGTTCACCGCGAACGACAGCGGCCTCCTTAAAATATTCAAGCACCGTATAATGAGTAGTTGCTGCGCGGCCGCTGCTCAAGCGATGGGTCATTCTTATGGGAACATGAGGATCCCGACTAATCGGTAAATCGATAGTTCCTGTTTTTGGCGGATGCCCTTTTACTAAAGCAAGATATGTTTTTTTGATGGTACGCTCATGAAACATTTTACTAAACATGAGATGTGCGTGATTATTACGAGGAATAACCATCAGGCCAGATGTTTCTTTGTCTAAACGATGAACAATGCCAGGACGCTCGGGTTGCCCAACGTTTTTGAGTTCTTGAAATTTGTGTATTAACCAATCAACTAAAGTTATTTCATCATGAGCATGAGATGGCTTGTGTACCACTAGTCCGGCGGGCTTATTAATAATAAGAAATTCCGGGTGTTCATATACAATCGAAACGCCAAGATCAGAACTGATAATTTTATCAGTTGTCATTGGTATTATGGGCGGAAATGTTATAGCAACTATATCATTTGGATGTAAAATACTATTTTTCTTGACGGGCATTGCATTGACGGTGACCTTTTTATCAATAATCAGCTTTTGAAAATAGGCGCGGGAATAGGTTGGAAACTGTTCAGTCAAAAAAATATCAATACGAACAGAAGATTGATCTTGTGGAACAACACGATAACAGGTAGCCTTAGAGTTTGAGTCGCTCTCCACTTTTGCCTCACCGATGAATGAATAATTGAATAAATTGTAAATTTAAGATTATATTTAATATAATAGGCACTTGTTATATTAAGTCAAATGTACATGTTATTGCTTATTTATTGATAATTTTTTAATGAAAGTAATCCTATGAATATCAATACCCAAGCGCTTTTTGAAACCATCGAAGAACATATTCAAGAAGTTATTGAGCAAAGCTCTCCCTTGGGTGCTGCATTATGGGAAAAACTTCTCGATGTTCACCCTGCAGATATTGCACAGCTTCTCAATCAGATAGAGCGTGATTCTTCGAGAGATATTTTTTTACGTCTTCCTTTTGAATTTCGTACCGAAGTTTTTTCTTATTTTTCTGATTCGATGAAAATCTATTCGTTGTCGTTGTTGAGTGATAATGAAGCAACAGAATTGTTTAATCAATTACCGATTGACCAAATTACCGATCTTTTTGATTCATTTTCAGATCAGGAGCTGAAACGATATATTACGTTATTAAGTACACAGGATCGCCAAAGAGTATTATCACTGTTGAGTTTTGATTCCGAATCTGCGGGAGGGATTATGGATACTGATGTACTTACCTTACGCCAAGATTTTACCGTTGAAAAAAGCATTCAGGTATTACAGCGCCTTCAACCTCGCTCTGATCTGCATCAACAAATTTATGTAACAAATCAAGACAATCAGCTTATTGGTCATATTAATTTAGAGGATTTAGTACTCAATCATCCTCAAGCAAGATTACACTCATTTTTGCGGAAAAATGAACTTATTGTATCTGCAAGTGAAGACCGAGAGCAAATTGCAAAAAACATGATCCATTATCATTTGATGACCGTTCCCGTGGTCAGTGAAAATAACTATTTCTTGGGAGTGATTCCAAGTGAAACGTTGGTGGATATTATAGAGCAAGAGGCAAGTGAAGATGTCTATAAAATATCTGCTATGACTCCAATTAAGCATCCTTACTTTGATACTTCTTTTATAAAAATTTTATATGAACGTAGTTATATACTTATTATTTTGTTATTAGCTCAATCCTTGTCTACTATGATCCTGCGAAGTTTCGAAGCGACCTTGACGGGATTTTTTATGTTTTTTATCACGATGCTTACAAGTACCGGAGGTAACTCGAGCAGCCAAACCTCCGCATTAGTAATTCAAGGAATGGCTTCGGGTGATATTAATCCATTAAATATTTGGCGTTTTTTACGCCGCGAATTCTTAATGGCGTCAACTATGGCGTTGTTACTTGGTATTGTTGCTTTTATTCGCGTATATGTTACCTATGGAGACTTATGGGGTAGTGTTGCGGTAAGCATTTCGCTTTCATTAATTGTACTTATGTCTGTGGTATTGGGAAGCGGTATTCCGCTGTTGTTAAAGCGCTTTAATTTTGACCCTGCTTTTGCAGCCGGCCCTTTCTTGGCTACCATAATGGATATCTTGGGATTACTCATTTATGCGTATATCAGTAAGCTGTTTTTTCCATAGAAAATCTTAATAATTGCAATCGTAAGCTCCGTTCATATAGAATGTGTTAAGATTATCGCAATAGGATTAATTTTCTTGACAAAAAAAACTATACCTTATACTATTTAAGAGCTCTTTTATTTGATATTATAAGTTGTGTGAGCCGCTAGCTCAGTCGGTAGAGCAACAGCCTTTTAAGCTGTGGGTCGATGGTTCGAATCCATCGCGGCTCACCAGTTTAATAAACTGGCAACTTATTTTACTCATTTCATTGAATTAAACGTCCCTATCGTCTAGTGGTCTAGGACATCGCCCTTTCACGGCGGAAACAGGGGTTCGACTCCCCTTAGGGACGCCAGCCTTCGCCAAGGCTTCGGCTGGCTTCGCCATAGAATGATAAAAATATATAATTAAATTTTGAAATATAGAAAGCGAAGACTGTCCGAAGAAGTTTGAGTGTAACGAAAACGAAGACGGACCGGCCCCTAATAAAATAAGTTTTTTGAATAGTAATATCTTCGCTACTTGCGTAGCTTCGTCTGGCTTCGCCATAAAAATGATTCGGTAATATTTTCGGGGTTATTGTAGAAAAGATTGGTCTCAATTAACCTTTTTTAACTGGATAAAAAGTATGACCTTTTTTAAAACAGATCTAAGTTATGACCTCCTGAAAAGCATACTTCAGGGTGACCTTAAAGGTGTTAAAGCTCTTATAGATAAAGGTGCTGATGTTAGTCCTCAAGTTCGTTATGGTAGCACCCCCCTTATTAAGGCTGCAGAAATAGGCCATATCGACATTGTCAAAATTCTCGTAGACGCAGGGGCTAATGTTGATGCTAAAGATCAATCTGATAGCACGCTGCTTGTTAAGAGTATCGAAAAAGGCCATATTGACATTGTCAAAATTCTCATAGAAGTAGGGGCTAATGTTAATTATAGAAATAAACATGATAACACCCCGCTTATTAAGGCTGCAGAAATAGGCCGTATTGATATTGTTAAAATTCTTATAGATGCAGGAGCTAATGTTGATGCTAAAGATAAATCTGGTAGCACGCTCCTTGGTAAGGCTGTCGAAGAAGGCCGTATTGACATGGTCAAAATTCTCATAGATGCAGGGGCTAATATTTACGCTAATCCTAGTAGCCTACTTGTTATGGCTGCTGAAAAAGATAATACAGAAATAGTGAAAGCTCTTTTAGCTGTAGGTGCTGCTAGTAATTTCAATGATTTCCAAACTGCTTTTGAGCGCTCTGTGTTGTGCAGTTGCATTGATATTATCAAAATTCTCATAGATGCAGGGGCTGTTATTTATCCTCAAGTTTTTGATGACGCTATAAAAATATGCTCCGTTGATATTGTCAAAATTCTCATAGACGCAGGGGCTAATGTTAATCATAGATATAAAAATGGCAGTACTGTATTTGTTACGGCTGCGGGTTACAGCGATGCGGATATTTTACAGGTTCTCATAGATGCAGGTGGCGCTAAGGACCCCGACATTCTTCAAGAAGCGTTTAGCCAGGCAGTTGAAGAAGGGCGGCATGCTAGGATCGTCAAAATGCTCATAAATGAAGGCGCTGATGTTAACGTTAAACTTTATGCTAATGTTATGTCGCTTATTCATGCTGTACAATGTGGTCATACTGAAGTTACTAAAATTCTTATAGATGCAGGCGCAGATGTTAATTTTAAAGATGATAGTGGTATAACAGCGCTTGGTTATGCTGAAGAGAATGGTGATACTGATACAGTGAAGCTTCTTATGGCTAGTGGTGCTACTAGAGGCTGATTATAGCCTCAAAAAAGCTTATAAGATCGCCTTACGCAAACGCTGATACTATCTATTAAGGATTTCTATAATGAGTTTTATCAATCTTGCTTTTCAAAATAACAGCAGATTAAAAAATTCGTGAATAATTTCATTTCTTCTTGATACTCCTTTAATTTTTTTAGTCTTTCATTATCACTTCTTGTAATTTGCCAATTGCCTCCAAGACTATAAATTCTATCTAGCACCTGGAAAGCAAGCATTTTATCCCGATCAATCGGACGTTTTTTATAAAACTCAGTAATTAAGTTATTCAAAGGAACAAGTTTTAGTTTTGATAGTTTATCTATAGTGTCATTCAATTGACGATTTTGTTGATACAGTGCAGTCAATTCTTCAGATTGCTCCTTTCTTAATGCCTCACCCAAAGAAAGATCAGGATATTTTTTTTGAATTTCTGATTCTTTTTCATCAATGAGTTTAAAAATATCGTTGCGTTTATTATGTAGGACATTAATTTCTTCATCTTGCGTATTAAAACTTATCCACGGATAAGACAATCCCCAATCGATATGTCCCTGGCATGATTGTTCTGTTCTGAATCCAAGAAGATTTAACACAATAACGGTATTTTTTATTTCGTGATCAATTCCTCGCCCCAATGCATCCCCCCAAGAGGCGACCTCTTGTTCCATAGTTTGCCAGCGCTGTTCTTTTGCCGCATTATCATTCTTGCAAAAACTAGGCTTGGTACTGCTTTTTTCTGCAACAAAGTCAGAGATTTGATAAGAAGAATTGATAACTGTATGTATTAGTATAAAAGCTGTTGTAATACAGAATCCCAAAAATAATACCCATTTTATATATCGGTTAAATTTTTTTTGCATAATAGCCTCATTGGAAATAACAATGTATTTGACGTATTAAACGAAGAATATTGATAGTTTATAATACAAAATTCCCTTTCAACTTATCAAGGAAAGGTCGTCCATCTGCTTCTGGAGCAGCTATTTTTATTTCTGAATCTCTTTATTTTAACTTCAAAAATTATAATATATATGTTATATTTATATAGCCTTATATTTTACTATTAAAGCGATATTTTATGGGACGGATTTTAACCATGATATTAACCAATCTTGCGATTGGGACCCAGAATTGAAGAACCCGGCCTGTCATTTGGAGCAAATGACGGATGGGGTTAAAATGAACGAGGTAAAAAACAATGAGCAAAAGACCAACCTTTGAAGAATTTAAAAAAAAGGCATTGCAAGATAAAGAAGTTAAAGCGGAGTATGATTTGCTAGAAGAAGAGTTTGCTTTGCTTGAGAAATTTATTAAAGCAAGAAAAAAGGCTCATTACTCACAATCAGAGCTTGCAAAGAAGCTTAAAGTTCAGCAGCCTGCTATTGCTCGCTTAGAAAAGGGCGGTTATTCCACCACAACAGTCAGCAAGTTAGCCAGAGTTGCAGATGCACTTGGTTATTCAATGAAAATTTCTTTAGAGCCAAAAAAAAGAAGATAAATTTTAAACTTATATTCTATCGAATCTGAAGATTTCCTTTTTTTTGAGATTTGATACTATTAATGGCGTTGCGGCTTGCTTCTAATGACTTGTTGTTATTTTAATAAAGCCAGTCCTTAAGTATCGAAAGATGTATTTATGCTTACCGTTAGATTTTCAAATAAACTATTTATTTTATTAGCTCTTTGTTTAGCTAGCAAGAGCTATGCCGTAAATTTTGAAAGTTTTTGGGCTGAATTTAAACGGTCCGGCGGAGGAAGCCCTTCATTTTGTAGTGCCAATGTTAAAGACTGGCCAACATTTTGGGCTGAATTTAAACGATCGGGCGGATATAGCGACTCATTTAGTAATGCAAAGGTTAAAGATTTTCAAAGTTTCTATATCGAGTTTTTAAAAACAGGTCGTAACGGCCCATCGTTCAATGCAGCCAATGTGAAGTAGTAATATTTGTTCTTAGAGCCAAATTTTACACAAGGAGCTAAAAAGTGTCTAAAACTTGTTACGAATTTTCGAAGTTAAATTGGTTTGAGAATGTTGAAAGTCGTCCGCACCCACATCCCGGTTTAGCTTGGCTCAGCGCAATGCTTTATGTACCGGATGTTAAAAAAGCTATGAAATGCTATGAGACTGCTTTTGGCATAGTACCTATATTTCAGCTTGCACAAGAAGATGGCACATTGCTTTTTGTACGTATGCGTTATCGTGGCATCAATTTTACGCTAAATAAAGAAGGGTTTTATAGTTCTCATGCAAAAGCACCAGTCACAAGCAAGACGCCTTCCCCTTTTACGTTTTATTTATATGTCGATGACGTCCATGCAACATTAAAGCAAGCGACTGAGTCTGGCTGTACATTATTAGATAAGCCCGTGAAAGAGTTTTGGGGCGACCTACGTGCGCGCGTAGAAGACCCGTTCGGCTATGTTTGGGATATTGCAACAAGAGTTGAATAGATCTAACTTTTAGCTTGATTAATATGAATTCTATCCGATAAACTGTTTAATGAACATTTAAAATAGGAAAATATATATATGGAAAAGAAATCACCTAAGAAAAAAAAAATTGTCATTGAAATCGATAAAGATATCACTGATGCTTTAGGTATTAAAAATGAAGCAGATATCGAAATGATAATAAAAGATGACATGCTTATTATCAAATCTAAGACAGAAGGTAGTAAAAAAAAAGCATCTAAACAAAAAGATATAACGAATATTCTTATAGATAAGTATGATTCTGTTTTAAAAAAGCTTGCCAAGACATGAAGTCGTATTCATTAATTATTTTAATGAATTGTGAAGAAGTTTTAGCTATTCATAATAATGTCATTAGTCGATTTGGAGGAAGACCAGGAATTCATGATCGAGGGTTACTTGATTCAGCAGTTAATCACCCCTGGATGATCATCAAATATGGTGCTCCAGAAGAACATGAAATTTATAATTTAGCAACGGCTTATTTTTTTCACATAATAAAAAATCATCCCTTTATTGATGGCAATAAAAGAACTGGATTACTTACTGCTCTAGAATTTCTTTATCAAAACGGTTTTGAATTAAATATAAGTAATGATGATTTGTATCAATTAGCTCTAGATACTGCTTCTTCTAATATCAATGAAACTGAAGTTGCTATTATTTTCAAAAATAGATTAAATCCTCTGAAAAACTAAAATTAAATTTTATAATATTTTAATTCATCAAAAATCTAACAAAAAGATATTGAAACTCTCAATTTTTGCATTACTTGGCAAGGACCCTCAGGACCTATTTAAAAAATAAACGATTACACATAAGGCCTTGTGCGTTTACATTTTGCCAGATGTTCCTGTGCTTCTTTGCTTTCTATAGGATATGCTATTTTTAAACTATTAATCTCCTGCTTCTTGATTTTAACGAGTCGACAACACAAATGATGTTCAAGCATAGGTCTCAATACTTGGTTGGGGTTTTGGGCTTTTGCTATTTCACAGTCTGATAAAGCATTCCTTTTATTGAATCGCAATAGGGCTAATTCAAGTTCTTTATGCCGTATTTCATTAATGATGAGTGGATCATTCGGAGGCAACAATATAGTTTTTACAGCAACCTGTTCGACAGATTCTGTGTTCATACCAAATAATGGCACCACGAATAAAAAAGTAAAAAGTACAAAAATAAAATTCACTTCGCTTCCTTTTTTTAAAATTATGTTGAGCCCTGTCCATCGCTTGTCCCAAGGGACAGAAAGGATTCTATATCAGAACCAATCGTCAGATTGGATGTCCTTGAGCAATTCGTTTGCTCAAAAGATTAGCATACATATTGAAATGGTCAAGGCTATCAACTTCATTTGTTAGTGCACCGTGATAAGCTCCTATTATAATCGCATTAACCTGGCTCGAGCCCCTAACCGACCTCGTAGTCCTTGATTCCACTGTTATTAATCTGGTTATTCTGTAGCTTGCAACAGCCTATCTGAATAATCTTATGCTACGAAAAACGTTCGCCTGTTTGGACTTTCTATTGTTTGACTTTAAATTTCAATTAAGCTAATTTCGTAGCATTCAATAGCAAAATTTACTTACCTTAATACTTATTTCAAGATTATAAAAAAGGATCTCCAATGAATTGTCAGATCGTCACAATTTTATGCCTGATATACATGGCGTACGTTAATGCATTTTTTTGTGAAAATCTTTTTGAAAATAAAATTATATATTTGATATCACCGCCTCGATCCCTTTCAGTAGCTTTTTTACGAATGATACAAGCTCGAGGAGATTTTAGAGTTATGAATGAAATCGCTCAAAGAGCTTATTGTCTGATAAATCATCCCGAATTTACTAAAAACTGGTTTAGACAAGACTCTCCAGCTACGTTTGAAGAGGTTAAAAATAGAATATTCAAGCAGTCTGTAACGTCAAATGTTTTTGTTAAAGAAATGAGTTTTGCTGTTAGAGATTTTATTGTAAATGATAAAGAACTAATGTTTAATCCACAGATTCAATTTGTTTTTTTAATAAGAAATCCGCATCATGCTATTATTTCATATTACAAAAAAATTCTCAGCGCTCCTGGTGTTTTTGCTATACCTGAATGTTTTTCTGAAATAATTGGCTATAAAAGCGCTTATGAGCTGTTTCTTGCGATTGAACAATATAGTCCAAATAAACCACTTATAATAAGAACAGAATCACTGTATAACAATCCCCAACGTACGATTCAGGAGTTCTGTAACCATGCAGGAATTGCATTTAAAGAGGGTTCATTGCAATGGAATAGTCTTGATGAAAATTTTTGTGGCTATGAGGAATGGGACGAAACTAAATATCCAAACCACAGTAATCATTGGCATAAAGAAGCTATACAAAGTACTGGTTTTTCTAGACCTTTCTCAGACTATGATTGTGATGCAAATGGAATGCCCACCTTTGTGGAAATTCTAAATTTTGAGCATCGAAACGTATGTATTGAAGCATA
>JANWKD010000032.1 GCA_025451595.1 Candidatus Babeliales bacterium
GTAAATAATCGATTAAATAACGGCAGATCTTCATTAATCGCTGCTTTGTTTAAATATCTCGAGATTATACGCCAATTCTTATCAAGCGCATATCGCTTTAAAAGTATATCTACTACTTCACTCAATCCGCGATCTAAAGCAGTTGCAAGATATGATTCGTAAGAACTGCTTTTAATAGTAACATCTGCTCCTTTTTCTATTAGTTTCAGAGCTGTTTGACTATTACCTGCTTGAAGCGCTTGCGACAACGGCGTTTTATGACGTTCCAACCGCTTAAAATCTGCAGGAATCCCTTGATCAAGCAAAACTTGTATCCATGAATCATCTGCGTATTTGGCTGCCAAAACAAGAGCTGATTGACCAAGGTAGTCAACAACTTTTGGATCTGCACCCTTTGCGAGCAAATAATCAAAAATATTTTTTGCGTCAAAAAGAATAGCGGCATCTAATAAGGTAGTTCCGTGAGGATACAATGGTTCATTAATAGCCACGTTTTCCTGTTCACACAGTTGCTTGAATGATGAAGCATTGTCATACGTAATTGCGCTTAATAACTGTATTTTGGTAGGAATAGTGTTGGCATCATCCGCATAACAAGAAATATTTTCGACTGATAGAAATTGCTTTAAGAGCGATATAACACCACTCTTTCTTAGGCGGCAATGAATTCGATGGAGTGTTTTTAATAAACACTCTTCTTGCTTGTCTGCAATAAAAGACTGAATAGGGAATTTTTCTAACAAATAATCAACAATAAAATCGTGTTTATTTTCAACTGCAACGGTTAATGGCGTTTTACCCCCGAGATTTTTTTCGTGAACATCTGCGCCCTTACTTAATAAAAATTCAATCAATGGCATATTATTATTCTCAATTGAGGCATGCAAAAGTTTATTATCCTGACGAGGGCTTTTTTGATTAATAGGTACTTTTTTATGGTACAGATATTCGGCAATTGCAGTGTCTTTGCAAGAAGTAAGCTCATAAAATAATTGTCCAGAATTCGGCAGCTTTGAAATATCTCTATCGTCAACACATTGCTTGAGCAACTCTAAATCCCAGCATCGTACAATGGGTTTTAATACGAGAGTAGATAGCGTTACGTTTGCATTTTTCAACTGTTTTATTATTTTTTCATTTTTATTACAGACTGCGTAATACAATGGTGAATAATTACATGCATTCTGTTTGTTAATATTTGCTCCCTTCTTTATCAAATACTGCACACTTTGCTCCGCATTTGCTAATATTGCGCACATCAATGCGGTCTGATCATGAGCGAGTTCATCTATATTAAACCCCTTCTTGATTAAATATTTAACAAACGGTACGTTATTTGCCGTTGCCGCATCCATGAGCAGGGCTTTTGGCGCGGATTCCCTATCAACATTTGCACCGTACTTCAGCAATGTTCGTGTTATTTCATTATGAGGAAATTGCGCTGCAAGTATCAATAAAGTAGTACCGCAATAGCTTTTTTCATCAATTTCATTGTTGACATTCAAATGCGGACACAGATACTCAAGTGCTGTATTATTTCCCGCCATTATCGCTTGCTCGGCGCAATCTTGCAACGATGATTGCAACTTGTCTTGTTTTTCTTTAGTTCGAGAGTCACGGATCAATAAAGGAATTAGGTATTTGCTATGGTCTGACTTGAGAGATATACTGTGCTTTAATGCTGAGAGATGATCAGGATTTTTTAGTAAAACATCTACATACTGCTTTAAATCAGTTGATAATGACTCAGTCTGGAGATTATTATTTTTTATAACTTGAGCAGCAGAAAACTGTAGACTTGGTATTTCTTTTCCCATACCAATCATCAACGTGCTCATACTACCCATTATAAATAAATATTGCTTCATAAATTACCCCTTTTAATAGAATGATAAAGAATTTGGAAGAAAAAAGAAAAGGTAATTGAAGCAATTAATTGAATCAGCTGCTCATTACATTATTATATTTTTTGATTATCTCATTTTTGATAAGCTCTTCAATTTCCCCGTAACCATTCAATCGCGCAATCGTTCACGCATTCTGATTTTGAGGGTTTTTTACAGACATAGCAGCACCATGCTCGAGCAATAGCTGTACCATTTTTACAGATTGATCTCTAAGCATATAATAATCCCTAACCACATACATAAGCGGTGTCAAACCATTTGAATCTTTATCATTTAAAATGCTATTTTTTTTATCAGGAAAACTATTCAACAGTAATTGCACAAGCGCGTCATTACATCTTGCAGCGGCAAACATAAATACGCTTGAATCATAACCATATTTATCAAGGGGATCTACCAGTGTGACTAAACGCCGCCTTATCTCATCACTTTGAGTATCGCATAATGCAATGGCAAGCGCCTTTTTCCGGACATCAGCATCGCAATGAGGATCTTGAAGAATGGTAAATAATCGATTAAATAACGGCAGATCTTTACTCCTGGCTGCTTCTTTTAAACGAAATGAAATCTCATACCAATTCTTATCAGACATATAACGTTTTAAAAGTATCTCTCCTACTTCACTCAATCTGCCATCTACAGCCGTACCAAGAAGTGATCCGTAAGAACTTTTTTTAATGTTAACATCCGCACCTTTTTCTATTAATTTCAAAGCGGCTTGGCTATTTCCTGCTTGGATTGCAAGCGAAAGCGGCGTTTCAGAGCGTTCCGGCTGACTTGATTGCCGCATATCAACAGGCACCCCTTTTTCAAGCAGAGCTTCTATATACGAACCATCTGCATAGGTCGCTGCCTGGCCAAGCGCGGTTTGACCAAGGTAATCAGTAATTTGCGGATCTGCACCCAAATTGAGTAAATAATCAAAAATCTTTTTTGCATCAAAAAAAATAGCGGCGTCTAATAAGGTGGTGCCGTGATGATACAACGGTTCATTGATATTCACACTTTCCTGTTTACACAATTGGTTGAACAATGAAGTATTATCATGCGCAATGGCGCTTAATAATTGTATTTTTGCTGGAATAGTATCAGTGGCATCAGCGTACAAAGAAAGGTTTGGGGGAGCTAACAATTTTCTCAACACCGATATAATGCCATTTTTTTTTATTTGACAATAATTTGCATGAAGGTCTTTTAATAAAACCTCCTCTTGCTTATCTGCAATAAATGATTCTATAGGAAATTTCTCCAACAAATAATCAACAATACCATCATGTTTCTGTTCAATTGCTATGGTTAATGGCGTTTTACCATTGTGATTTTCTTCATGAACATCCGCACCCTTACTTAATAGAAATTCAATCAATGGCATATTATTATTCACAATTGATAAATGCAAAATTTTATTATTGTAATATGGTTTTATTTGATTAATAGGTATCTTTTTATCATATAAATATTGAGCAATTGCTACATCTTGACAACGATCAATTTCATAAAATAAATGTCCTGAATTTGGCATTGAAGAAATATCCCTATCGCCAATACATTTCTTCAATAACTCTACATTTAAGCACCGCACGATGGGTGTCAATACCTCGGTAGATAACGCTACGTTCGCCTTTGTTAATTGCTCTATTAATTTCTCATCTTTATTAAAAACGGCGCAATACAACGGTGAACAATTAGAAAACCATTTTTTATTAATATCTGCTCCTTTTTTTATTAAATACTGCACACTTTGCTCTGCATTGGCCAGTATTGCACAACACAATGCAGTGTGATGATTATAAGGTGGGATATGATTATTAGGGATTTCATCTATATTAACTCTCTTTTTGATCAAATATTTAATAAAAGGTAGATTATTTGCAGTTGCCGCATTCATGAGTAACGTTTTTGATGATGCTTCAGATCGAATATGAACATCTGCATTATGCCTGAGTAATGTTTCTATTATTTCATTATGGGCCAAGGGTGCTGCAAGCATAAGTAAGGTAGTTCCCTGTTTGTCAATTGGTTTATTAACATCCAAATGAGGACACAATTGCTCAAGCGTCGTATTGTTTCCCGCAATTATTGTTTGCACGGCGCAATCTTGTAACATTGACGGTACCATTTCGCTCTCTTCTTTTGCCTGACAATCATACGCCACCAACGGAATAAGGTCTTTACTGTGTTCTGTTCTAAGCCATATACCTTGCTTTAATGCCGATAGAGTATCATTATTGTTACGCAAAACACTGACATATTGTTTTAAATGAGTTGGTAATAACCGCGTATCAAGATTTTCCTTTTTTATAACTTGAGCAGCAGAAAATTGAAGACTTGGTACCTCTTTTCTCATACCCATTAAACTGCTTGCATAGAATAGAACAACTAAAATATTTCTCATAGATTTACTCCTTCGAACGTTGATAAGAGTAAATTATTTAGAAAAAAAGAAAAGCAACTGGAAATAAAGTTAACTTTTAGGTAATGTAATCTATAATAATAATCGCTACATAAAGGTAATTCGTATGAAATATTTACTTATGATTTTAACAATATCTAGTTATAACTGCGCTATGGTTACAAAAACCAGATCAATTGTTCCAAAAACAAATCCTATTCATGCCCGCACATTTCATTCAGCATTAAATACGAAATATTTTCAAAAAGCTCTCGATAGGCAAGGCAAACGAACGGGTAATACAATGTTGCACTATTATGTGAAAACAGAGAACCATTTTGAAGTTCAGCGTCTATTAGACCAAGGAGCAACTCCCCTTATTAAAAATAATGAAGGATTAACTCCACTAGAATATGCGCGGGACGAAAAGATGACTAATATTTTTTATCTCCATTGCATACGCTCAGATCGGTTTGCTCGCAAAATAGATCTAGATAAAAACTATTTTTCGAGAAATTTAAAGGATGGTGAAGGGCAAACGCAGTTGCATCATGCAACACAGGTCAACGATTACGATGAACATTTTCATCCAGTCATCTACAGCAATAGCAAGCGGGAATTTGCGCAATATTTACTTAAAAATGGCGCGTTGACTGTTATTACTGATAAGTATGGCTTTACGCCCTATGATTATGCATTAAAAAATAAAGACATTTTGCCAAAAACATATGAACTCATTTCACAGGTGCACAAAGAACATGCTGATGAATTTTTAATAGAGACGCCTATTGAGTAGTTCCTTCATATGTTGGAATAGATGAAATTCTATTAAAGTACCGAATTAATGCTGCGCCTAAGGAGTTGGGGTATTTATTTTTAAACCAGTGGTCAAATAAATGGGGATATGATTGTGCGACTTGCAGGTTTTCAGGATTTTCAAAAAAGTCATTTAATTCTTTTTTAACGTGCGGTAACTCCTGACAACGATTCTTAACAAATTCTTGTATGGTTTCATTTGATGTAAGTATAAATAGTTCTTCTAATTTCATGACTGCTATAGCATCATCTATATTACACAATGATGCTATAGCTTTCCATAATTGCATACGTGCCTTAAGCGCATTGTGTGCATAATAGATTAATTCTTCTAGAGAAGAGATTGGTACTCTTATGATTTGATCAACAATGGAACTACCTTCAGATAAATATTTTGTTATGATTCTTTTATCATGAACAGGATCGCCTATAAACAAAGATACATGATTATTCTCATAACTTTCAGTGATAACGAAAAGTAATTTCTTATACTGTTCTTCACTTATATTATCTAACGTTTCACTCATATAATATTCATTCGTTCCGATTAAGGGCGTGCGTTTATAGCGTTGTACGAGTCCTGTTACTGGCTTTTCTTGCGCAAGAATGAGCTCTGGATGAAAGCCTTTAGGCTCGCGAATCGCTATAGTTTCTTCTTGGGCTTCTCTCGTTTCTTCTGATTTTTTTTGCATTAACGCTTCTAATATTTCTGGCTTCAATTGGTTGGGTGATTCAAATAACAATGGATGTCGTTTGTACAGTTCAGCCAATTAGCTTGAAGCTTGTTCTGGTTGCATTTGTAGTAGTTTTTTTGCAATATGTTTTATTTTATTGGTAACTTGTAAAGCTTTCATTTTATCGAGCAATGAAACATAGTTTTCTGGATTATATTTCTTTAATAAATCGATTCTTCTTTCTTCCACTAATTCATGTTCATCTGTGCTTAGAAATAAATAATTAAGCAAGGTTTGCAAATCGAGCAATTTTGACTCTTTTTTATCCGGATCAAATGATTTCAAATGTTCAACCATTTCGCCCAAATCAGGAACAAGTTCTATATTTTGATTTTCTATCATTTGCTTGGTCAGTGGATCATTTGGAAACCTATTTTGAAGAAAAGTAATTATTTCTTCAATTACTATATCCGGAAGCAATAAAAGCTGTTTCAAGGGGATTTTTTCAAAAATTTCTTTAATAGTCAAATATACCAAATAAGGACTTGTCTCTTTGAAAACAAGAATCGATTTTAATGATGGAATCAATGCTTGCGCTTGGTCGTATTCCGCTTTAGAATAGGTAATCGTTTGTACTTCTGTATCTATCGGTATAATTGCTGTTTCTTGAGAGCCAATATCGATATTTTCTTGAGTTTGAACCGCAGTATAGGCGTTCAATAGTACCGACAGTAGTACATAAAACATTTTCTTCATATAAACCTAATTTCGACGAATTGTGTAAGATTAAACCTATTTGAATTATACCAAATTTATTTTATATTTGTAAATATTTTAAAAGAATTCGATCCCTATATATGGTAATGATATATATACTTATTGCACAATTTTACCTTTCAAATTCACAAACTCAGTTTAAAATAGGCGGTAAAAGAAGATTTAGTTATACTTGATGCTAGACTTTCGAACTTATATTTTTAATCTATAGCTATAAACAAACAACTACGGTAAATTATGCTAAAATGAACTCAAAGGATACCGTATGAATTTAGAAAAGTTTACTGCAACTATTGCTGCATTTTTACGCTATTTACATGTTGAACGCAATGTTTCTTTACATACTTATAAAGCGTATCAACGCGATTTGAATCAATTTCAACAATTTTGGAACTATTTACAAGCAAAAGAAAAGAAAGAAATATCGATAACCTATGCACTCGAACGTTTTTTTATTGTGTTATATCATAAAAAAATGGATAAAAGTACTATTGCTCGAAAAATTTCTTGTCTTCATTCGTTCGAAAAATACATTCAAGACATAACGAATAATAAAGATTTTTCGCTTAATCTGGTACGGCCCAAGTTAGACAAAAAATTGCCGGTTTATTTAAGTATTGATGAAATATTTTATTTGCTTGATGCTATTGAACAAACAGCTTTACCAACGCAAAGACCTTATCGAGATAAAGCCATATTTGAACTGCTCTATGCAACGGGTATTCGTTGTTCAGAATTAGTATCTATAAAAATTGTTGATATCGATTTTAACCAAAAGTTCATTCGTATTAAAGGCAAGGGAAACATTGAACGAATTGTTCTTTTTGGACAACAAGCATACAATCGAATACAAGAATATATAAGCCAAGAACGCAAACAAGTTATAGATAATCAAGAGCATTTATTTACCAACGCTTACAATCAACCCCTTACTACCCGTTCAATACAACGTATTGTACAAATGTTTCGTCAGTTTTTAAACATCAAGCGAGTATTAACGCCTCATAAAATACGCCATTCATTCGCTACCCATATGCTCAATCAAGGCGCTGATCTACGAACTATTCAGGAACTACTTGGACATAAAACGTTATCCAGCACCGAACGGTATACACAAGTGAGCTCAGAACAGTTAATGAAAATTTGTAATGTTCATCCCTTACAAAAATTAAAAAAAACGAACCCATAGCTTCATGAAAATAGAGATTAGACGTATTAATAATAAAATCAGTATGTTCCTATTTTTTTTCTATATATTGGTAGGAATTATAGTTGCACGCCTGTTTTATCTCCAGGTTTATTTAAATTCAGACTTTTACTATCGTTGTCAGCAAAATTTTTTACGCTTTGAAACGACGGTTCCTCCACGTGGCAATATTCTTGATTGCAATGGGAAATTGCTTGCCACCAATAGGCCCATCGCACATATCTACTGGCAAGGCACCGGAAACAAATTTTTAACGTCTGACCAAATTAATACGATTCAAACAATTGAAACAATAGTACAAAAACCTTTACTAAAATCATTACATCAATCATTACAGCATATTGAAAAAACATCGAGGCAACTTTGTTTATGTTCAGAGGTCACTCTTGATCAACTGAGTAAAATAACGGAATTATTTCCCGCGAACCATAATATTCTTATCAAGACACATTTTAAAAGATATTACCCTTATCAGACGGTAGCTAGTCATATTTTAGGATATATCAATCAAATGAATGAAGAAGCTATGGGGAAAATGGGATTGGAGAAACTTTTTGAAAACGTTTTGCAAGGTCAACCAGGAAAAATATCTAAAATTATCAATTCAGTTGGAACGAATATTTATCAAGAAGAAATAAAAAAATCATTAGCAGGCCAGAATATTGTCTCAACTATAGATTTAGACCTGCAGTTATTGGCTGAGTTATCCTTTCCCGAGCATTATAATGGAGCTTTTATTATACTAGATCCTGCCACCGGCGCCATTAAATCTCTTGTTTCCCGGCCACATTTTGATCCTTCACTCTTTTTGGAACCAATAGAAGTTGATCAATGGCAGTATCTGCAAACAGGAAATCCTTTTTTAAATAGAGCTTTTAACGCATGCTATCCACCTGCATCTATTTTTAAATTAGTAACCGTTTCAGCGGCTTTAGAAGAGAATCTTATTTGCGCAGATACCATGATCTATTGCCGAGGATTCATTCGGTTCAAAGGAAGGTCGTATCATTGCAATAACAGAGCAGGTCATGGCTCTATATCGGTTGTAGATGCGCTTGCTCAATCATGTAATATATTATTTTTTGAAATTGCGAAACGAATCTCTATCGATACGCTGGCCGACTATGGCGCGCGATTTGGATTAGGCAGAAAAACAAATATTTTATTTCAAGAAAAAATCGGACTCGTTCCAACAAATCAATGGAAATTGGCAGAAAAAAAAGAACGTTGGTGGCCAGGTGAAACGTTATCAGCTGCAATTGGCCAAAGTTATCTATTAGTAACACCCATTCAAATTGCTTGTATGATTGCGTCAATTTTTGAAGGCTATTTAATCAAACCACGAATTTTAGTAAATGAGCCAATCGAAAAACAGCCAATTTCGATCAGCAAGAACACGCTCGAATTTCTCCGATTAAGCATGAAGGAAACGGTAGATCGCGGCACCGGTCTTAAAGCAGGTAAAATTAAGGACATCTCCGTATATGCAAAAACTGGCACAGGGCAAACGAGTTCGCTTGAAAAAAGAAATTTAGGTAACGAATTCTTAGAACACGCCTGGTTTGTAGCGCAATTTATCTACAAGAATAATAACCCCCTTATTATTGTCATATTGATAGAACATGCAGGAACATCGCGAATTGCAACGCAAGCCGCAAAAAAATTCTTTATTGATTATAGAAATTATATGAATTTAAACCAATCAGAAGTGAATGAAAGCCTGAACTCTTTGATGATAAATGAAAACGAAAAAGTTTCTTAAAAAAAAGGGATCCAATGCAATGAGCAGGATCCCAAATTAGACCAAGAAGTTCCTAAAGAACTATTTTGGAGAAGCTTTAGCGTAAGCAGTAACCTGTTTTGCTAAACGGCTGATCTTGCGTGAAGCCGTGTTTGCATGCACCGTACCTTTACCTTTTGCTCGGGCAAATTTAGATTCTGCATCCTTGAGCAAAATTTGAACTTGTTCAATATTTTGGCTTTGCTCAAGAGCAATCAATAATTTTTTTGCCGCAGTCTTTAATGAAGATTTACGAGCCAAGTTAATAGAGGTACGTTTAACATTTTGGCGTGCTTGCTTTTTTGCTGACTTAATGTTTGCCATAAAAAACCTTTAATTATACAACTTTTTCAATTTTTCCCGCCTTTACACACTTGGTGCAAACCGCACCTCGCTGTACAGCCCGGCCCTTGTTTTCTGCTAAGATATAACGCATTTTATGAACATTTGGGTAAATCCAGCGTTTTACACGGTTATTAGCATGACTCACAAGATTTCCAACCTGAGGGCGCTTTTCGCAGACAGAACATATTCTTGACATGTGCCCAAATTCCTTTCATTGACAAATATATATATTGACAGTTTACCCAAAATTATATTTTTTTCAATTTATTATAGAATTAATGAGTATTTTACTTTTTACAAAGATCTTAAAAACCCGTTAGACTATTCCGTTTTAAACAATCTTAAACGTTTCACGCGATTCTATTCCAAGTAAATCGTATACTTCTTGCGCATACAACGTTTCTTTTTCAAGAAGCGTTTGTGATAATATTTCTAGTTTATCCCGATTTTGCGTCAATAGTTCCAACGTCTCTTGATAACAGGTATCTAATATTTTTTTAATTTCTGTATCAATTAATTCCATAGTTTTTTCGGAATATTTTTGACTTCCATCATGAGGATTAAAAATAAGACACCCGAGCTCGCTAGACATACCCCAATAGCAAACCATGTTACGTGCCATTTTATTGGCGGCGTCAAAGTCACTTCCAGCACCGGTAGACATCATGTTAAATACCATCATTTCCGCAACGCGTCCGCCAAGACAAACACGAATATGTGCAAGAGCTTCTTCTTTCGTTGTATTATATTTTTCACGCTCAGGCAGAGAATGCGTTGTGCCAAGAGTCATACCTCGAGGTAAAATAGTAATCTTAAATAATGGATCACTATGCATAGGTTGTAAAAGATGCATGAGCGCATGTCCTGCCTCGTGATATGCCGTAACTTTCTTATCTTCAGGGGTAAGCATCTTCGTTTTAGACTCTTTACCTAATAATACTTTATCACGCGATAAATCGATATCGTGCTGAGAAATCAGGGAGTTATCGTCTCGTTTTGCTGCCAGAAGCGCAGCCTCATTTAATAAATTTGCCAACGAAGCACCACTAAAACCAGGAGTGCCACGCGCTAATTTCGATAAATCTACTGAATCATCAAATTTCAATGCTTGTGAATGAACTTTCAATATGGCATGACGCGATTGTAAATCAGGGTAAGGGACTTCAACTTGCCTAGTAAAACGACGCATGAGCGCTTTGTCCAATTTATCCATTCTATTGGTTGCGCCAATGATAATAATTGAAGAAAATTCCGATTCAAAACCATCCATTTCTATTAATAATTGATTTAATGTTTGGTTACGCTCCTCATTTCCTGCATGGCCACCAATGCGATGAGAACCAACGGCATCAATTTCATCGATAAAAATAATACTCGGTTTATGCTTACGAGCTTGAGTAAACAGATCGCGAACGCGTGATGCGCCCACACCAACGTACATCTCGACAAATTCAGAACCGCTGACATTGAAGAATGGACAATTTGCTTCGCCTGCGACAGCCTTTGCCAACAATGTTTTGCCATTACCTGGTTCACCGACCAATAACACGCCGCGCGGTATCTTTGCTCCTAATCGTCGATATTTTTCAGGATTCTTAAGAAAGTCGATAACCTCTTGTAATTCTTCCTTTGCCTCTACAACGCCCGCTACATCTTTAAACGAAACTTTAATCTGTGAAGGCATAAATACTTTTGCCGTGCTATTTCCTTTGGTCAGCGGATTGCTGGTAGCACCCACCGAATTTTGTGATTGCAGCAACATCTTGTGCGCATCGATAATATCTTTTTCAGTAACCATTTCTTGATTATTTTTTGATGCATTAATGGCAGCCTTATTAATAAGATTTGCCAAATCTGCCCCCGAAAAACCTGCAGTTTCTTGTGCAATTTTTTTCAAATCAACCGCTTGATCAAGTTTGATCGCTTTTGCATGAATTTTTAAAATCTGCTCTCTGCTGTCTGTATCAGGAAATGGAACGTCAATACGGCGATCAAAACGACCGGGTCTTAATAGAGCTTTATCAAGCACGTCAGGCATATTCGTCGCTGCAAGAATGATAACTGATGCGTTGCTGCTGTCAAATCCATCCATCTCGGTCAATAACTGATTTAACGTTTGTTCACGCTCATCATGCCCACCGCCAAATCCTGAACCTCGTTGACGGCCAATTGCATCAATTTCATCTATAAATATGATACTTGGCGCATGCTTACGCGCTTGCGCAAAAAGGTCACGCACACGAGCAGCCCCGACACCCACAAATACTTCAATAAAGTCGGAACCCGTTATACTAAAAAATGGACAATTTGCTTCCCCTGCGACAGCTTTTGCAAGTAACGTTTTACCATTTCCTGGTTCACCAACGAGTAAAACACCACGAGGAATTTTTGCTCCCAAGCGCCGGTATTTTTCAGGGTTTTTAAGAAAATCGACAATATCTTTTAACTCTTGCTTAGCATCATTTGCGCCAGCTACTGAGCTGAAATTTACTTTAATAGTAGATGGCATAAATAACTTTGCCTTATTTTTGCCCATATTAAAAATGCCGCCACCACTACTATTGCTAGAGCCACGCGTTTGCCGTAAAAAATACCAAATTGCTAACGGCAAAATTATAAATGAAAAAATCATTAAAAAGTGCCAAAAATTCAACTGCCCCGTTGGCGTTGAAACCGAAAATTCAACATTATGCTGCCGCAATAAATCAAGGTCTTTTGGATTCTCAACAACGGTTGATTCAAAACGACTACCATCTTTTAAAACACCAAAAAGATCTTGCCCTGAAATATGAATCGATTTAACTCGGTCACTTTCTACCAAATTGAGAAATTGAGAATATGAGATATTTTGAGATTGACGAGTATAATCGGTTAGCTTTGTCAACAATGCCAAGCAAAGTACAAATACAATAACCGCAAAGACCATATTTTTTGGACCAGATGCAAATGGATTATTCTTAAATTTATGTTTCATGGAGATAATACCTTTAGTTATGACGTCTGCTTCAAATAAAAATATCAATAATTTAATCAAAATTCGACTACCCAGTTGATATTTATATTCTAATTGTACTATAAATTTAAAACTTTGAAAAGTTCTTTGTAAGTATATTATAACATTGCTTTACTGTCGATATAATTGTACTATACAAAAAATAAATTTTTACTAAATTTTTGACCTTATGGCAACTATACATTAATATTTTCAGAAACCATAACGTGACCCGACGACCATGTTGGATACACACAATACTCAGTCTCAGGAGTAAGATATAAAGATTCTTGCGTAACCATATTAAAAAGAGCAATCCTGCTTTTTGAATTTAAATCAACGCTATACGCAAGGTATTGCCCCTGAGGCGACCAGCAACTCTCATCTTTTGAACCCTCGTTAAAAGTTAATTGTTTATGTTCTTGTGTATCAATGTTATAGGTAAAAATCTGCATAACGCCATTGATCGGTTTGCAATATGCAATCATATGATTTTTTTCACAAAAGCTAGGACTAGCGCAATACCCGTCAGTAGCAATACGCTCAAAGACTTTGGTATCGGCATGATAATAATAGATCTGGGGATACTTCGTCTCAAAATCTGAGCAAAATATTATATCACCATTATCGCGTAATGTGGGAGAAATATTATTGCCGCTATTATGTGTTACCTGAGTAACATTAATTTTATGGGTCAATTCATCATATTCATGACAATATAATTGACTATTTCCTGATTTTGACAGACAAAAAACAACTGCTTTTCCATCGCTTGCAAATGACGTCCACCCATTCATCCCATCCCAATTTGAAACAATACGACGGTTACCATTCATGTCAGCAGACATAAGCCGAATATTTTTAGGCGTTATCTCTGAATATAATAACAACGGATTCACCTCATTTTTATTCCAACGGGGCGCCAGCGGCTTTCCTCCCTTGACTAACAATTGTGGTTTATACGCACAAGGGTTAGTAGCATAAATATCACGCAATATCGTATTTTTATGTTTGTACTGTTTGCAAAAAGCTATTTTAGTATGAAATATTGATTCTTGGCCAGTCAAAAGAGTCCATAATTCATTCGCTAAATAATCGGTGATTTGTTCTTTCGATAACTGAGCTATTTTTGCTTTTTTACCGGCAAGCATGGTAGCTTGTGATGCGTCATACACCCGCCAAATGAGTTCATCATGCTGCCCAGAGACAAAAATAATAAGTTGATAACCTTGCTTAAACCATTTCTCTATATCTTTTTTATGATGAACAACTTCGTTGTGTGAAATAGTGATATCAAAGCCGGTTCGCTGTTGCCCAAAGCCGTCAAGATTTTTAACAAGTGAGGGAATAACTTCATCAAGAAAAGTATCGTTTTGTTCAATAATCAACGCAATTTTCATTTTTTGAGATGCCTTGGGCTGAACACGAATTGAAACTGCTCCTTGATCACCAGGTATATTACCTTCATTCGTGATCGCAGATACTGGATCGCAAGATTGGTTGAATGCCACGTCTTTTAAGTTTGGCGTGTGATTTATTGGTGCCAGCTGATTAGATTTTACCTCACAAGCCGAAACTTTGGACTTATTTTTCTGGGATATTTGAAAACAAAATAGTTGATTAAAAACTATTGAAATGAGAATAATATACAATTTTTTTTTCATCATAAACCTAATTCAATTCAAAATTCAAAAATCTGCTCACGTCCTGCAAGCTCTTGCGGAAACAGGCACGCGCAAACCGCATTGCGAGCCGCAATATCAAATGCTAAAGAAGTGGAGTGTTCTACTATTTCTACCTTCTGAGCCTTTCTATTTGCGGCAATAGTTGCCTTTATTTGACAATGCGTACCATAGGGGGCACTTGAAGGTCCTTGCCATACCTGAGCCAATGCTTGTTCTATTTGACCAATAAGCAATCGGATTACCTCCTGCTCTTGGAGCTGATGAACTGCTATGGTGGCAGGAATAGATGAAGCACCCAGGGGAGCAACTGTCTCTTTTATGAGGGGTATATTTTGCTCTTTTACTATCTCTTTTTTTGCTGCGGGGGGCTCAATTGGTCTGCTAGGTACTGCAGGAACCGGTTGTTGCTTGATAACTGGTTCGATTTTTTGTACCGATTTTACCTTATTTTTATTCGCTTGGTTTGCATCAGTGGCAGAACGTTGCGGTTTAATAATTTTTGGTTCTTTGGCTTTGCTCGTTGAATTTTGCTTTTGAACAACCGTCGTTTTTTGTATCGTATTTGTTTTTTTTACGTTCGCTGCTATAGGTTTTTCAACTATCTTTTGAGCAGCTTGCACTGCAGGCTTTACCATTCGTTCCACTGATTTTTGAGCTATTGCAACAGGCGCTGCATTTCCAGGACGGTTTGTAAGTGTCGTTGCCCTATTGCCTACAACCTCCGGTTGCATAACAAAACTAATCGAAATCGGCTTTTCGTGTAATTTAATAACTGAGACTGGCGATCGCGAATAATAACAAAGAAAAGCTATCATTGCCATGGACGATAGAGCAATACCGGTAACTA
>JANWKD010000033.1 GCA_025451595.1 Candidatus Babeliales bacterium
GGAGATTCTTTTGGTGTTCTTGAAGATATTTTATAGCATGCGCAATTTAAAGCAATTACAGCTGGTGAACTTTTGACTAAATTTCTTTTTGATGATTCTTTTATTTATCGGTCATATAATATCATGAGTTCTGAAAATTTAAGTCTATCTGAAAAAGAACTTGAACTACTTGCATGTCATCAAGCTGGCCACGCATTGGCGTATTTATTGCTTGAACCTACGGTACAACTGCAATCGATAACGATATTGCCTATTTCAAAAATTCGTGAAAAACAGTTTTTTTACGATAATAACGAAAAAGGAAAGAACAAATCGGTCAAATATGGTCAAATTTTTACGTACCACACAAATGAGGTCGTACAAACACAAAGCCATATTGATAAATTAAAAATGATAAAAATTGAATTAGCAGGTCATATTGCTGAAGAGCTATTACTTGGTTCTAAAGATTATAATTACCACCAAAAAGATAGACAACATGCGCTCAATATGGCCAAGGAAATTGTATTTTCAGGTATTGATAATTCAAAAGACAACATTTCTCATGATGATCGAGAACTATTATTGAAAGAAGCATATACCTTAGTATTGCAATTAGAGGATGAAATCAAAGAATTACTGATGTATAATAAAGACAATTTGTCTTGTATTGCTCAAAATTTACAACAGAAAAAAACAATGACTGCCACACAGATCAAACAATTATTGGTAAAAGATACCGTTGAAAATCGAATTTTACCGCAAGAAACGTTACTCTAGAAATACAGAGGGAATCGTTCACTATTTCCTCTGTTATACACAGTCCAGCGATTCATTTTCCTATTTGAATTAAATTGAATCGCTGGACTATTTTGACGATATTCAAATATTTCTATAAAATTAAACTGATCTGGTTTGAAAAAATACATTTAACGGAAAGATACATTTTATATGGCAATCCACTTCAATCGTATATTCAACATCCTATTATTGATTTTATTGTTTCAAGGTCATCAGGTTACAAAAGCGATGGATCTTAAACAAGAACCTACTGCTCAAGAGATTAACGATTCGGGTCAACAAACCACTTCTGGACAAATTGACCAAGAAACTAATCCAATAGACGATGATGTTGCTAGAATGGTTCTTGAAAAATTAGCAAATAAAGTCGTCGAAAATCGAAACGCGCTTGCTGCAACCTTACAATATTTGGCTGAAGTCATAAATAATAGTCATCTGATTAATTTAAATAAAGAAAGAAGTCGTGAATATGTAAAATATCTTTCTTTCTTGATGGCAGAGCTTGGAAAACAATCTTTCGAAGTTCCCGATTTTGGTGCAATTATTCAGGTTACTGAAATACTTGATATCGTTATTGAATTGGCATCTGATGCGGTAAAATCAAATTTAACCAAGCTAGCTCCATTTGATTTAGATAAAGTTGAACAGCGCTTGCAAGCAAAAGATATTCCAAAACTCGATAGTTTACTTGAGATATTAGAGTATTTCATTAATCAACTAGAAAAGCAGACGGCCGCCATTGAAGCTCTTGACAAAAAAGTGAAAGATGTGGGGTTAACACGTTTTAACAAAATAGTGCGTAACGTAGCACAATTTTCTACCAATCATCGACTGTTACCTCGTCTTGGCTACGCAGCCCTTTTGGGACTTTGTGGCACCTATATCATTGCAAGACTACCCACTGAAACAAAAGAGATTGCTTATACTGATAAAATTATTAAAAAAAATCCATTCAAATATTTAGACCCACGATTTTATCTCGATCGGGTGGCTTATAACGCAACCAGTAACGGAATACCTCTCAAATTGATAGATCCACGATTTTACTTACATATTTTGAAAAATTCTATCGGTGATGCACCGGTAGTAGATAATGCAGGAATATTACAACCCTTTTATGAATGTATTACCGAAGGTAAACCTTCTGTTGCGAAGTATAATTACAAATGGTATGCAGACATACAGCATTTCTTAGAAAATAAGACCGGCCTTATTTCTACCAAGTTCGCACCATTTATTACCGCAAACGTAGTTGGCGGCTATCTCATGTCAAACCTTTTTAAACCAACCTGGGAAAAAATATCAAACACGAGCTCTGCAATACTTGATATAATGCAAGGAAAAAAGGTTAAAAATAATCAATTACTAGGAGAGCAAGAGCCCCGTTATACGTTTGACGATATTATTGGGCAAGAGCAAGCAAAAGAAGTCTTAATGCGGGTAGTCAATTATATACGTGACCATGAAAAATTTGATCGTGCTGGTCTTACTCCTGAAGCAGGATACGTCCTTGCAGGCCCTCCTGGTACTGGTAAAACGCTTCTTGCAGAAGCATGCGCAGGAGAAATTAAACGAAATAACCCTGATGCCAATTTTAGGTTCTTCCCATTTAGCGCTGCAATGGCGATAGAGTTTGGCCTTGAGAACATTCTATACCTTGCCAAACGAGAAGCTCCGTGTCTCGTGTTTATTGATGAGTTTGACCTACTGAACCTAACGCGCGGTATGAATGATCAAAAGTTGAGCGCACTACTGACTGCTATGTCTGGAACTATGAACGAGCATCTTAATAAAGATAATAAAAAACAGGTTATACTTCTTATTGCAACAAACAGGCCTCAGCAACTTGATGACGCATTGAAACGACATGGACGCTTTGGTAAAATTGTTCATGTAAAAGAGCCTACCTTAGATGATCGAATCAACTTTATTAAGAGCCAGTTAGATAATCGCGCTATTATGTTTCCCGATAGCTTTATACATCAGTTGGCCCACGAGACAGAAGGCTGTGTAATGGAAGATTTACGCTCCATGATAAAAGCCGCATTACAAAAAGCTAAAATACGTGGATCTACCGTCACCGAAAAAGACTTTGAACAAGCATTGGATGAGGAAATAAGAAACATTGCGCCGGCAAATGCAACGTATGGTGCACAAGAGAAAAAACTTATTGCTATTCACCAAATTGGCCATGCGCTTGCATCGTTACTATTGCAGCCGACTGAACAGGTAGTAAAAGTTACCTTGCGCGCCGTTTCTGCAAAAATAAAAGAGGAAGCGATCTGGGATCGTTATTATAAAGAACCACAAGAGCTTACTGAATATGGTAAAATATTTACGTCCAATTATGATAATTCCGCGTTATTTAAATCACATGACGAAATGCGCAAGCAATGCATGATTCATGTTGCAGGTCATTTGGCAGAGGAGCTTGTGTTTGGGTCAAGTGGCTATACCTATCATAAGCATGACCAAAATAAAGCACTTGCTATTGCCAAGTATGTAATTTTTAAAGGTCTTCAAGAAAAAGATTTGCCAAAAGAAGTACGTACTGAATATGAAACACAAGCGTTTGCCTGGTATCAGTCATGCATTGACGAAATGAGAAAGTTATTAAGCGCACATACGCAAACGATTATGATACTTGCAGAAAAACTGATGGAAGAAGAAACATTGACTGCCGATACTATTAAAACAATCATAGGGACTTTAAAGTAAACGCATTATGAGTTAATCTTATCTATCATTTCAATACGTTGTTGATATCGCCCTGCTTGAAAAGTTGCTGATAACCAAGATCGCACTATCGGCAGGGCTTGCTCTTGAGTCACAAAATCTGCAGGCAAAACTAAAACGTTCACGTTATCGTCCTCTTTTGCCATTTGCGCTAATTGCTCATTCCAAACCACCCCTGCATAGATACCCGCAAATCTATTTGCGGCGATAGCCATACCAATACCGCTACCACATAATAGAATTCCCAAATCTACTTCGTTGGTGATAACAAGAGAGCTAACTTGTAACGCAAATGGTGGATAATCTGTTCTGTGGGAACTCTGAGCCCCTACATCAATCCAGTCAATAACAGAGCAACCAATCGTATGGTTTTCTTTTAGAAACTCTTTCAGTTCATAACCTCGGTGGTCAGTGCCTATAGCAATACGGTAATTCATATACGATCCTATATTAATGCAGGAAGGTCATAGAACAAAACATTTGGATCTGTCTGACAACAACAGAATGATTTTCCTCGTTCATCTAATGTCCAGCGTACACAATCCTGCCGTCCCATTCGTCTCAAAACAATTTTTATAGATTTTGTGGTTCCTGGCTGGATTAAGAATTGTCCATTACTATCCTTTGCTGCAAAAGTTACTAAATATGGCGTTTTAAAATAGGTGAACGTGTTGCCAAAAAATCGCATATACTCCGGAACTAAATCAACCATCTTAATATCAACGGGCACATACGGTCGATCATTAATAAAAAGAATAATAGACCAAACGCCATTCGTGTTGCCCAGTATCGCGCCGCCACCCCCTTCGCAACCAGGAATTGAAGCGAGCACATAAAACGAAATATAATGATTATTTTCTTCCAATTGACGTCTTAAAAAAAGTTGATAACGATCCTTTGATAATCCAACCTTACAAGCATATATTTTTGCATAATAAGAACGCACTTCATCAGAAAGCCATAATATATCAAACAATCCTAACGTGGTAAATTGATCATAAATTCGTAATGATCGAACATAGCATTTGGTAAACTGTGTATAGTCAGGAGTTAGTTGACCTTGATTAAAAACATCTTCGACCCAGCAAATATAGCGTGAACAGCCAGTCAATAGCAATACGCAGCAGAAGTAGTACCATATTTGCTTCATATCTAGGCCTCTTTTGTGTACAATCAAATCGATACTAGTATCCTAAAAAAATAACAATTAATTTACAAGGGTCGTTATGCCCATTATCTATCTCATTGCATATCGTTACTTGCTTGGAACCAAAGAAGAAAAAACGATTTCATGGATGATCAGCATTTGCATTATTGCCTTAGCAATCAGTACTGCAGCACTCAGCCTCGTTCTTGCTATCATGGACGGATTTGAACAAGCAACCTATGAGCAACTACAAGGAATTCATGCTCATATTATAATGCGATCAGAAAAAAATAATGTATTGAACAGTAATGCTATCGGAAAGATTTTGGAAAAAGAGTTTCCAGAAATTCAAGGGTATGGCCCTACAACTCTTGAACATCTACTTATACAAAATCCGTTCAATAAAGAAATTAATACGGTAGTAGGAATTAAAGCGATTGATCCAATCAAAGAACCTCTCGTAACAGCACTGGAAAATATTATTACACAACCTCAGAAGGCCAAGCTCATTGATCTTGTCACCAACAACAATATAATCATAGGCAACAAGCTAGCAGAATCTTTACATGTTGCACCTGGTGACTCATTACAATTATTTTTTGTTGCTGATAATGTTGTAGATTCAAAAAATATTACGTTAGAAAGTAACAATGCCAAAATAAGCGGAATTTTTAAATCAGGTATAGAAGAATTTGATAGTAGTTTACTATTCTGTTCATTTGAATTTTTACAGGAAATTTTTCCCGACTCAGGCGTTTCTACCATTCATATTAAGGTAAAACCAAATAGCAATGAACAATCAGTAATAGATAAGCTGAAACAACGATTTCATCTGCCAGTTTATTCCTGGAAAGAATTGTATCCTGCGCTTCTGAGCGCATTAGCATTAGAGAAATACGCAAGTGTTATCATTTTAAGCCTTATGATCATTGTTGCTAGCATGAGCATCATCTCACTATTATTCACGCTTATCACACAAAAAAGGCCCGATATTGCGATTTTAAAATCTATGGGTATGTTATCAAAGGATATCAAACGAATATTTTTACTTATCGGACTATTCATTACTCTTATCGGCAGTACTTGCGGTATTGCTCTAGGAATAATTGTCGGGTTTTTTTTAAAAAGGTATCCACTTATTACGTTACCTGACATTTATTACGTTAATCATCTACCTATCAACCTTTCTCTCTATATTTTTTTAAGTGTATTTATGATTACGTTCTTAATAAGTTTAATTGCAATATGGATACCATTGTTTAAAACACGCGACATAAAAATTGTGGATGTACTACGAAACGAATGAGTAGGTATTTTCAGGTTTATCATTTAAAAAGGAAAATCTCATGTATTCATTACGTTCTTCTTTACCCGATGCAAATATTGCAAACAAAAAAGTTCTATTGCGTGCTGATTTAAACGTTCCCATTCATGATGGAATAATTTTAAATGATTTTCGATTGCAGGCGATTTTACCAACCATTCATTTGATTCTTGCAAAAAAAGGAACTATCATTTTAGCCACGCACTTAGGAAGACCGAGAGGCGTCGAGCCACAACTTTCTACAAAATTATTAATACCTTGGTTTGAAAAAAACAATTTCTCAATAATACATAAAGATGATCTGACCCCAATTGCTCATAAAGAATATGATGATAAAACTATTATCTTACTCGAAAATTTAAGATTTTTTTCTGAGGAACAAAAAGGAGATGCTCGTTTTGCCAAAGAACTTGCCAACTTAGCCGATTACTATGTAAACGATGCATTTGCAGTTTTACACAGAAATGATGCATCCATCTCCTTAACGCCGCGCTATTTTGACAAACCCCATCGCACTATTGGATTACTGATTGAACGCGAACTGACTCATTTAAATAGGCTTATCGAAAATCCTCAAAAACCTTATTTGTTTATTATAGGTGGCGGCAAAATAAACACAAAATTACCTTTGATAAAAAAAATGCTGGCCACAACTACAGAAATTGCTCTGTGCCCTGCAACAGTTTTTACCTTTTTACAGGCGTTAGGTTATAACGTTGGTAAATCATTGGTAGAACCAGAATATAGTATGCACGCGTTAGAAATAGTAAAAGCTGCTCAAGAACTACACGTTACCTTAATTTTTCCGCAAGATTATTATATTGCTTTAGGAACAATAGGTACCAAGTTTGAGGTTACCGATAGCACAAACATTCCTTCTCATGGTATTGGCATATCAGTAGGTCCCCAATCTATTAATGCGATATATTCACATGCGCAACAAGCAAAAACAATATTCATGAATTGTGGTATGGCCTTTCCTGATAAACCGCAGACAATGGTTTATGCAAAAAAGTATTTTCAAATAATAGCAGATTCCCCCGGGTATAAAGTATTAGGTGGCGGAGAATCGATCTTAATAGCCAAAGAAGCAGGCGTTCTGTCCAAATTTGATTTTGTTTCAACGGGTGGCGGCGCAACTATTTCTTATCTGGCAGGCAATAAACTGATGGCACTTGAATTATTTAAACAAGCTAC
>JANWKD010000034.1 GCA_025451595.1 Candidatus Babeliales bacterium
AATCTCGGGGAATTTAATATTTGGGATCTGACCATTGATAACCATTGTCCCATCGCCAAAACGGATATTGAGGATACCATTCTTTCATTGACACGAGCAAATAACGATACCATTGCGATTTGCTCTAAGACTCCATGGATATATAAATTTGACAATACAGGCACACGTATTGATGATCGTTCATTTCATCATAAAAATGAGTCTGATTTGTTAGATATTCATATCCTTTCAAACAATCGAATTATGCTGAGTTATGCAAATAAATCAATACGAATGGTTGATAATGAAAATCTAGAACTTTATTCATTCCAACTACCTACACAATCCAAGAAAATGCTCTCTCTGCAAAATGGAACGGTTGCCTTTACACAAGGTAATGATATTGCGGTGCGCTTTAGCCCGCATTTTTGTTCTATCAAACAACTGGCAGAATATTGCCCCTCATCTTTCACCAACTAAATGTTAATTCGCTCGACAGATAAATCTTGGGAATTGTATGTTTAATCAATAAATACATTCCTATCCAAAACAACTCATAGTAAAATGAAGCGATCGCACTGCTATAGCTACATAGTACTCATTTTTTACTTGTATTATTTTCCTGAACATGTTTAATTCTTTGTACAGTCTGAGCAGCATCATGCATCATAAGACCTCCTACGCTCATGCCTAATGCAGCAAGACCTTGTTTGCCCGTTGCAATAGTACGACATGCATTTACAAGCCTATGTTTGGCAGCCAACTGGGAATAATCATCCTTAAAAACTCGATGGGTAATAAAAGCCGCACATCCTACGGTGAAAAATGATGTTGTGACTAATTTTTTATGATTATATGAAATTTCTTTCTGCAACTCATAACTCGTTTTCAATTTTAGTATGCGTTGCTTATACTCTTCAATTTTTAAGTTATTCTGAGCAATATCATAAAATGGATACGAAAAAAAGGACGTAAATGGCCATGATCCTAAAACAAATCCTGGCCCTATAAAAGGAATGCTCTCATGAAGTATGAAAGCGCAACCTGCACATGCTGCCATTGAAATACTAAAACGACCCATTTTTCCTGCATTTTCAATTCTCAACGAATTAATTTCTTTAGCAAAAGAATATCGTTCATATGCATTTACTTCAGACTCATCTTGCCAATTGACCGCATAACTATTAATGAAAGCAAGAAATAGTAAAAAATATCTTTGCATACATTTTCCTCTTTTCTATAGATATTAAATGTGCGGATTGACAACTACAACAATTTAGGTATTTAAGAATTGGATGTTAAACTTTCTTCTCTCCTAGAACTTGATTATTCCACCTTATGAATGGGAATTTCGGTAATTTGCAAATAAATAAAAGACCTTTATTAGTCAAAATTTCATGCCCCACGAGCACGTCTTCTATTTTATGTATGGTTAACTGTTCTGAGTTTTTACTTTTTTCTTGTACCGTTACTGAACGCAAACGATTATCTGGTGTACTTCTGCAAATTCTCAGTTCAAGGCCTGTACTTTCATCTTTATATATACGTTCATTCGTTGCATTCATTGCATATACTTTGCCGACTAAAATCAATGACACCAAGAAGTATTTTTGCATAGGTTTTTCTTTTTTTTATAAATATTAGATTGAGCAGAATTATAGAACATCTTTTATTTTAACGCAAGGCAGCGTATGGACAACATAAAGTTGTGACCGCTTGTTTGAAAAGCTTTTTTATTATTATAATAAACGATGAAAAACGGTAAATTTTCATGAGTTTACATTAAATAATTTTTTTTCTACACTATGATCGCTTAATATCATAGGTAACAATAGAAGGATTGTCGTATGTTCACGTTGATATCATTATTGATTTTGTTCAGCACAAACAGTTTCCTCAAAGGCATGGATCACGCAAATACCAACAAGCCACCAATGGTTCGTAAGGGTGATTTTTTGGTATTACGGGTGGAAGATATTCCCACCGATGAATATGAAGAGACATTAATGCGCAATAAAACAGAAAATGAGCGCACCCAGCAGAAATTGGATGAAATCCGACCGCAAGAAACATTTAATCGCTTTTTTTGCGACGCAGAAAAAACTAAATCATACGACGATACCAATAAATACGCATTATTAAAAAAACCCTTGTTTATCCAATTATGCGTTCAAGCATCAAAAAATATGAACGATCGCGCAGCATGCTTTCATGAACTTGTAACAAAAATAAAAAATAAAGATCTTCTTGAAACCCAAGAAGGTACGGTTAATCAAATTGCAATAACTAATAAAGATTTGTGCCATCGCCTGCTTTCTTTTATCCCAACGGGTTACAGCCGTTCATTGATCAATGGCAAGAGCGTGCAACTACTGATTCGTGAATATGAAACACAGGAAGACAAAATAAAAAATGCAAAAATTGCAAACGCTGCTATGCCTGAACCTTCGGAATGGGCTAAAGGCTTTACACCAGCATTTTATTATTATCACTATTCTGGCAAACAGCTTTTATCTGATCACGACTTTCAAGCAGATATAACGCATCATCAGCAGATTCTTGCAGAATACAATAAGCTCCTAGGAAATTAATATGATAAAAATAAATTTGCTCTTTCTCATTGCTGGCATGACCCTCCTTTCAAACGCATACGCAATGAATGACACCAAAAAAGATAAAGATTGCACCGAAGAACAAAATCGAAAAGATGCCGCTCGGAAATTCGAAGAACTTTTCAAAAAAATCAGGAACCCTAACCCTGAGCAACCCCGACTACCCGAAAATTATGATCATTTTAGAAATTGGTATAAGAATCTTCCATTAATCGATCCCAACGGCAAAATATTCTGTTATATGGATCTAGGCGCTCCATACCCCGCACAAGCTCTTAATGAACAAGGAAAGCTAAAATCGGGGTGGCAATTGCGAGTTCCACTTACTGAGTAATCCAGATATCATTCTTGATTTTGGCCATGATGGAGGAGTTGCAGGTAGTGCGATTTGCAGTAAGAATGTACCCGGCTAACTTTACTGAGCATCCTTGACTAAGAAACTTTAGCCTGCTATCTTTTCTTAGTAAGGAGTGAATAATATGACTAAAAAAAATAGACTGGGAACATATACGACCCAATCAGTTATTGGTGAGCGGTATAAGGCCTTTATCCCCCCTGATTTGCCACCAACTCCTCCCCTCGATTTGCCACGACTCTATCCTGCTTTAGAAAAGGCTATGCAGGCTATTACTGAACTCAACAGTATTGTAAAAATGATACCCAATACCGCATTGTTCGTTTACATGTATGTTCGCAAAGAAGCATTACTTTCTTCTCAGATTGAAGGCACACAAAGCTCATTCTCCGATCTCATATTATTTGAACATGATCAGAAGCCATTGGTTTCTTTAGATGATGTAGAAGAGGTTTCTAACTATGTGCAGGCAATGAATTATGGCTTAAAGCGTCTCAAGGAAGGCTTTCCTTTATCATTACGTCTATTAAGAGAGATCCATAGCGTTTTGCTCAACGGAGTTCGTGGTGCGCGCAAGAATCCGGGAGAATTTAGAAAAACTCAAAATTGGATTGGTGGCACAAAACCAAGCAATGCATTGTTTGTCCCGCCTCCACCTGATCACGTGAATCAACTCTTAGGTAATTTGGAATTTTTTTTACATGATCAAGAGAACAAGTTGCCGATTTTGATTAAAGCTGGAGTGGCGCATGTTCAATTCGAAACCATTCACCCATTCTTAGATGGCAATGGTCGATTGGGAAGGTTATTGATCATTTTATTACTCTGTGAGCAAGACATATTACAAGAACCAATACTATACTTAAGCTTGTATCTCAAGCAGCATAGAAAAACCTATTATGACTTATTGCAAGAAGTACGAACTGATGGCAGTTGGGAGACCTGGTTAGAATTTTTCTTGGAAGGGATCACTTCATCTGCTCAACAAGCGGTAGAGACTGCTCAAAACATTAATCAGCTTTTTAGTAACGATATGGCTAAAATTCAAACATTCGGTAGAATTAAATTTTCATGCATAGCAATTTTCGAGTATTTAAAAAAGCTTCCTCAGGTATCCGTACCTTTGTTAAGTCGTGAACTTGGTTTATCAGCACCAACCGTCAGGAGCGCCGTCAAGCAATTAGAGGCAGTAGGTGTTCTCAAAGAGATAACTAAAAAAAGACGTGATAAAGTATATGTGTACAAACGGTATCTTGATTTACTGGAAGAAGGTTCCAATCCGCTGTGATTTGTATCCAGTTTGCGCTAGACGCTCTATTTGATAGCACTATTATCGAAACAAATTAAGGGGCTTTGCCTTACCAGGGGCAAATATCAGTTCACCCATTTGGAATGGTAAAATCAATATCTTCCTGTATAATGAATAAAGATTTAATTTTTAAAAAACTATTAGCAAATTTTACTCCTTTAACCGAGAATTATTTTATGATATTTTTTCTTCTTTTTACGTTATGTATGGGTAACGTTACTTATTGCCGTATTTCTGAAAATGAAGCTCTTGAAAAAACAAGATTATATATTGAACAATTGACTAAAGATAATAAATTTTCTGGTGTATTATTAGTTGCAAAACAAGGCAAACAAATTTTTAATCATGTTGTGGGTATTGCAAATCGTGAAAAAAATATACACAACAAATTATCTACACAATTTAATCTTGCTTCTATGGGAAAAATGTTTACCGGCATTGCTATTACACAATTGGCGCAGCAAGGAAAATTGAAATTTGAAGATACGATAGCAAATTATCTGCCTGACTATCCAAACAAGATTGCTGCACAAAAAACAATATATCAATTATTAACTCATACAAGCCAATTAGGTGACATATTCGGACCAGAATTTGAAAAGCAACAAGACTTGCTTAAAACACCAAATGATTACATAAAGTGTTATGGAAATCGTGATCCAGAATTTTTACCCGAAGGTTCCGTCATCTATAGTAACTATTCCTACATAGTTTTGGGCGCAATTGTTGAAAAAATATCAGGTCTAAATTTTGACGACTATGTACACAAATATATTTTTCACGCTGCTGAAATGAAAGATTCTACCGTCTATAATCATGAGTACACATCTAATGAATGTGCAATCGGGTATGATGAAACCAAGGCTGTACACTTTACTGGTATAGGCTCCCCTGCGGGCGGTAGCTATGCAACGGCAAATGATATTTTACAGTTTGCTCAAGCACTTATGACATATAAGCTACTGAATAAGGAATATACGCAATTAGCAACAACTGGTAAAGTTAAAGCAGTAGATGGTTCATATGGTTATGGCTTTATGGATTGTGCAGATGAAGATGGTGTAAGATGGTTCGGTCATAGTGGCGGATGCATAGGAATGAATACAGAATTAAGGATCTATCCCAAATCAGGATACATTATTATTATGTTAAGCAACTCCAACCGATGGAGGCCATCAATTGTTTCTGAATATGTAGGAAAACTACTTCCCGCTGAATAAAATATAATAAAAGACCTGAATATGACTGAAGAGGTCACGGATTATCTTTATAAGGATAATAAACAGCCTGTTGATAATAAATTCAGGTATAGAGTTCCTTTTTTACATCAAATCGAATTATCTATTTGCGATTTTCAATTCATTTAAGGGTTGGGTGACCAGTATAGGTAATTAATTTTAAAATTCTTCCATTGAATGTTGGATTTTGCACTATTGATCGCATTGGACTTGGTAAATAGATAATTCCTTTATCAGTTTCTATGGTAGTAGATTTATTCCAAATGCTCGTTCTTTTGATATCCTGTACTTCAAACTTCTCGGTAAACGATTTCGATAAACCAACATTGTCTGACTTCCAATATTTTTTTGTAATAGAAAGGCCGCCAGGCTCAGAGGATTTTGCTATAGAGATCTCAAAGTCGCCTTCTTCACAATGAAAAGTATTTCCCGTAATTCCATCATACATTGCATCTACATAGTTAGTGCCAATGAGTATAAATAATATTATTATGAATAGCATTAGATAGATCCCTTTTTTAGTATACGTTCTTATTTTAAAAATCATCTAGATACTATCAAATAGATTTGTGTCCTGCAATGACATTTATATAGTATATTATAGCAACAAATAAAGGAACTTTGTATTTACCTGGGACAAATATCAGTTCACCTACTTGGAATGGTAAAATTTTAACATTATTACGTAAATCAGTTTTTACCAAAAAATAAAGTTCGTTAACGGGGACAAGCTTGGAGGGCTTATGTAGCCAAGTGAATTAGCTTTAATTATTATTCTCGTAACTTTTTTTTGTTAAAACGCAAAATGACATTACAAATGTCATAATGAGTCTCAAAGTGACATTTGCGATGTCATTTTGCAAGTTTTATTGATCCATTTTATAAAAAAATGTAACAGGCTAACTTTACTTAACGTTCTCGACTAAGAAACTTTAGCC
>JANWKD010000035.1 GCA_025451595.1 Candidatus Babeliales bacterium
GATTCTGATTTTTATTTACGTATTGCACCTGAACTCTATCTGAAAAGATTAGTCATTGGCGGTTTTGAACGGGTTTATGAAATTAATAGAAATTTCCGCAATGAAGGTATTTCTACCAGGCATAATCCTGAATTTACGATGCTTGAATTTTATATGGCTTATCAAGATTATCATTTTATTATGGACTTCGTCGAACGATTAATGCGCAAGGTGTTATTCGAAGCAGTAGGTACCTTGCAAGTAGCGTTTGGTTCTGATGCGATTGATTTTGCCAACTCATTTCGCCGTTTGAGCATTAAAGATGCCGTAAAAGAATATATGGGACTTACGGATAATGATTTAAAAGCTGAATCGATAGATTCAATTTTAAAAAAATATAACGTAGCGCCTGCAAACACACAAGCTAGCGTTGCTGAAAAAATGTATGCATTGTTTGAAGAATGCGTTGAAAAACAGTTGCGACAACCAACCTTTATTATAGATTTTCCCATTGAAGTTTCACCGCTTGCAAAACGTGATGCGCATAATACCACCATAGCGGCCCGTTTTGAACTCTTTATTGCGGGTATGGAAATTGCAAATGGTTTTAATGAACTTAATGACCCGTTTGACCAAGCAGAACGTTTTAAAGAGCAAGTAAAAGCGCATAAGGCTGGTAATGTAGAAGCGCATCAATATGATGCTGATTATATTAAAGCACTTGAATATGGTTTGGCCCCAACTGTGGGAGTGGGTATCGGTATTGACCGTTTTACTATGCTTATGACCAATACTACTTCAATCAAAGACGTTATCTTATTTCCAACGTTAAAAAAGATCTAAAAAAAGAAGGGCGCATTAAGCGCCCTTTGCCATTTATTGCACCGTGCATTTGCTTGAAGGCAATAATTTTTTGATTTCACCAGATGCATAATCTTCTGGCCCTTTCCCATAACGATCGCGAGTGGTTGTGGCTCCAGCTTGCAAAAGAAGTTTTACTGCTACCGTATCACCTTTTGATGCTTTAATATGAAGAGGGGTATGGCCATTGACCTGTTCTTGCGCATTAGGGTTGGCTCCATTATCAAGAAGTAGTTTTGTTATTTGTCCGTGAGCATAGTGCAAGGCTACCTTACCGTCAAGATCTGTTTTGTTAACATCAGCTCCAAACGCTAATAACGTTTTTATGCACGGGACATGTTTTTTACTCGTGGCCAGAATAAGGGGAGGAGTACGAAAGCAAGGCGCAGGTGCTTTTTTGTTACTTTTATCGGGGTTAGCTCCATATTCGGTAATGAGCTCTTTAATCATATCTGGTTCATTTAAATGAACAGCCCATAGTAATGGCGTATAGCGTCCATTCGGCTTTGAAATGATGGTTTTATTTGGATTAATAAGACCTGTTAACGTGGTGAAAATTTGCTTCAATTCTTTTTTATTATTTCCAGCAATCGCATCATAAATTCGATCTCTGTAATTTGACTTATATTCATTATATCTTATTCCCTCGTTAATTGGGGTAAAGAAATCAAATATATTAAACTTTGGGTCTAAAGGTCGTTTAAGTTCTATGAGCTTTAGAGCACAGAGTTTTTTTAATGGAACAACTTCTTGATTAGGTTGATCCGTATTTGACCCAGAGGATACATCCATACCTGATAGAGACAAGATAGGAAGCAGTGCGAGAAATTTTAAAAATTTCATATATAAACTCCATATAAAAAATAGGTTAATAATTAAAACTATGACTCATTATCATTTAATTCAATTTGTAAACAATGCGATTATGGTAAAAATTTAAATCCTTGCTTTGGGTTTTCGCTCAGTGGTCGTTTAGATACGATTACGCGGGGGGCACGTTTCTGCTCTGCTATCGCCTGTTTAACTAAAGTTATTATTTCGGGGTTACCCGATGCGTTCGCCAATTCTAAAGCATTTTTTCCTGAATAGTTTGTAGCTGCAAAATTATGACCTGGAAACTCCAAAATCTTTTTTGTTTTATCTATGCTTCTTTGTTTAATATAGGCCATTAAAGGCGTCCAATTCCCGGCACGTAATGCATTAATATCTGCTCCATGTTTTATTAAAGTGGCAATTGTTTCCGGATTTTTTGCAACATGTAAAGGGGTATTCTCGCAAGCGCCAGAAAGATTAACGTCAGCTCCGCATGATACTAATGATTTAATGGCCTCTGTATTTCCACCTTCGCTTGCCCACATAAGAGGAGTAATTATCATCACTTTTGAATTAAATTCTTGTTCATTGGCAGATACTTGGTATTTATCTGAACATAGTAGACGAATAACATCAGGGTTATTAGCTGCTGCTGCTAACGTGACAAGGCTGATTGGATAAACACCATTATAACTTACCGAATTATATTTATTAGAATTGCGCAAGCCAATCTCATTTGGATTTATAGATGACTTATCAAATAACAATTTTAAACAATTTGCATTTGCTGAAGGTGTACTAACTGCATAAATAATGGATTTTGAATAATCGTTATTATTGTTCCCTAAAATCGAATGTGCTTCATTATAAGTCGAAAGTTCTTCATGAAGTTCTTGGGGAATAAGTCTTGGATTATATGCAATCTTTTTTGTAAATATGAGCTTGAATATGCGCTCTTTAAGCGTCATATCTGAATTCGAATGAGCGGGATTCATTCCTGATATACAATAACTCATACCAAGAATGATAATAAATGTACTATTAATTAAATTCACAAATTCTCCTTTTGGAGGTTTAGGCTATTTCAAGACTTTAGTATATAAATTTTAGCTTATATAAAAATATCAATTTGTCAATTTATCTGCAATAACCATTATAAATAAAGAGTTATTTGATTGAAATTTGTTTCGGGAGAGTCTATTTTGGCACAAATCCTTATTTTATTTACAAATATAAATAAAATATTCTATTATAAAATAAAAAGGAATAGTCTATGGGTAAAAACAACTGTTTTCTGTTAATTCTCGTTTTAGCTACTATTTCGTTCACTAAAACTGGTTCAGAAGAGTTGCTCATGGGTGCTGTGGATTATCTTGCTGGCATGATGCCTATTATTTCTGAAGATATAAAAAAAAGACTTGGTTGGTTAGGCGCCAGCGATCCCGTGTTATATAATGATTTTCAACAAAAAACTGCGGCATTGGAAAAGCAGATTCAACAAGAGTTGCTCAATTATAAAAAGGCCAAAGACAAAAAATCGCTCGAAAGAGTCAACGTATTATTAGATCAATTACGAGAAGAACAAAATGCACTTTTGGCGCAGGCCGAAAAAAAATTATCTGCGCAAGATTTTGCAAAGCTTAAATTAGAAATTGAATCGCGCCAGGTAGTCGCAAAAAAAGAATTAATGATAGTGCGGTTAAAGGATACCTTAACCACATTAGGCAAAACATATGCAACGACCCATTATAAACAAAAATTAAATGAACAAAATCCTCACAAAAATGCTCAAGCCATCGTCAAACAGGATACGGATATTACCTATTTTGAAAAAATATTCCAACAAAAACGATATCCTTTTATCAAAAGAGGTTTAGAGCAATTTTTAGGAATGCCATTGTCTAGCGCACAAATTTTTAATACCGCATTTGTGGGTACCGGTGGTGGTTACCGTGCAATGACCTTAACACTGGGTTATTTGCGCGCGTTGCAAGAATCGGGCTTGCTCGATGCCACCATGTATATTTCTACCTTGTCTGGGTCTACCTGGCTTTTAGGGTCATGGGTTTTATTAGAGCATTCGCTTGCTGGGTTGCAAGATTATTATATTTCGTTAATTAATACGAATCAGTTTAATTTACATGCATTAAAAACACAGATTGATCTGAGCAACTTAATTAATGATATCATCTGGCCAAAATTTATTTTTGGTCAACCGATTGGCTCTGTTGATTTATATGGTTCATTGCTTGCGCGTGCCTTATTTACTCAACTTGGTGATCAGCGACAAAAACAACATCTATCTGATCAATGGACTAAAATTCAAAATGGGCTCAAGCCATTTCCGTTGTACACGGCAGTATCGATGCACTCAGTAGGAGAAAAAGAGTATCGATATAACTGGTATGAGTTCAATCCGCTGGAAGTGCGTAATTTAGAAACGAATTTATATATTCCTGCTTACGCATTTGATTGGGAATTTTCAGAAGGTAAATCGATTCAGCCAGCTCCAGAGCAAAGCTTTGGGTATTTAATGGGAATTTTTGGTTCTGCATATGCCGTTAACTTCAAAGATATATATCGTATTAAAATTGATGAGCTCAATAAGGTAAAACCAAGTAGCACGTTAGATACCGTTCAATTAACGGCTACGAAAGAATTGTTACGTTCAATTTCTGAATTGACTATTGGGCCCTCGCGGATTTCACCAGCGCAACTTAACACTCCGTTTAAAAATATAGCAGATGTTTTTGATCTAAAAGGAGATGAATGGTTGAAAAATAGGCAGTATTTAACCTTTGTGGATGGCGGTATCGATTTTAATATTCCTATCAAGCCAGTGCTGCGCAAAGGACGTGACGTTAAGGTGATTATTATTGGTGAATCGTCAGGTGGCGCAGAAACAGCCAAAGATTTTTTAGTTTCGGTAAAAGCAACGCAGGACTATTACAAAGCTCATTATAATCAAGAATTACATTATACACGCGTTGATAATGGTAGTAATAAAACCTTGCGATTATACAAAGATTTAAAAAATCCGAATGCTCCTCGTATTATTTTAGTGAACTACTTATACGATGAAAATTTAATAAAACGGGCAGAGCAAAACTCTGAACTGAAAGAAATTCTTGATACCTATAATCTACGTAATTTTAATTCACTTGATTGCGTTGCGAATGGTTTTTGCAATACGTTTAATTTTAATTATACCAAAGATAATTTCTTACAACTGCTCGGTATTGGTTATTTTAACATGAAAGCCAATGAATCAGTTATTAAACAATTTATTAAAGATGAATTGATTAGTATGGAAGCCATGGAAGCAGAAGAACTCGGGTTTGGTTTTTAAAATAAAACTTAATTATTACAAAATTCGCCCGTTCTTGGAGCTAGAATCCTTAATATTTTCTGTGGGTTTTTAAATTTCGTTGCGAATTCGAAGGGGGTATCTCCTTTATTATTAGCTGCTATATGATTTGGGTTTCTTTTACATATGAAACGAATTAAAGAGATATTCCGTTTTCCGATTGCCAAATGCAACGGTGTATTACCATAAGGAGTTTGTGCATTAACATTCGCGCCAAGATCAATCAACATTTTTGCTAATTGCGTTTGCTCTTCTTTATTCTTATAGATTCCTTTGCACACGTATAAAAGTGGCGTATACCCGTCATGATCAACCGCATTGATTTGCTCTTTAATCTTGCTATCAAACATTTTTATGTAATTTAATTGAACCTCTATAGGAAGAAATGAATGCAAAATTTTAAAAACGACCGGTTGATTTGCGGGTGTTCCCCGTTTTTCAAATGTTTTTAATAGACCTTCTGCTACTATCATCAATTGTCGATTTGATTCTTGATCGTGTTGCATTGCTTGTAAAAAAAGAGATAACGTAACAGTTGCTACTATTGCTAATATCTTCATAACTAAAATACTCCTTTGAATGAAATAAAAATCATTCAAAAGAGTATCAGATATTTTTTAGAAAACAAAATTTTATTGCGGTCGATCTTCATCTTTGATTAAAGCTTTTACTTCTTCGACTGGCAATCCATATACATACTTTGTTGGATTGGTCTTTTCTGGACTATAAGGATGCCCAAGGTTAAGGCCGGTGTCGACTTCCGTGTCTCTTCTTAGTTTATCTATATTATCGCTTCTTCTAATTAATTCTTCATCTGTCATTGGTTTTTGTTGCACATAAGCCGTATACGCATTTTTATAAACAATAAGTCTGGAAGTAAGTCGTTCTTTCGCATTACGCATTGTTTGCGGATTGTTCATGCCATTTGAAATGGAAAATGAAAATAAAAAAGCAACTAATAGCAATCTATCCATAAAGCAAATCCTTATAGAAAACAATTTAAGAAATAAAACTGTTTTAGGTTAATGAACTTCATGTTGAATGTCAATTTGATCTAGTAATTTTATGAAAATTCTGCATACTAATATTTAATTTTCATACATGTGATCAATGAACGTATTCGAATATGAAAACAATTCAAGGCGAAAAATATATATGGCATTTGCCTTCTGAGCACACTGATGCCCTTGCGTTATCTGCAGGGTACAATTTGTCTTTTCCTATTGTTCAAACGTTGTTTTCGCGCGGTTTTTCGACCAGAGAATCTATCGATAACTTTCTGTTTAGTTCATTACAAAAAGATGTGGCTCATCCCGCGTTATTAAAGGATGCGCAAAAAGCGGTTGATCGCATACTCTATGCCATTCAACACAAAGAAAAAATATTGATTTCTGGGGATTATGATGTTGATGGTATTACTTCATCAGCATTAATGATGCTTTGTTTAGCGCCATTAGGCGCCCAGGTAAATTTTTTCTTGCCACATCGGGTGCATGATGGCTATGGGTTATCAAAAAAAACAGTTCAACGAGCAGGGCAAAATAATTATAAGGTTATTATCACCGTTGATAACGGTATTACCGCTTTTGAGCCTGCAGAGATTGCAAAAGAATTGGGCATCGATTTAATTATTACTGATCATCACAGGCCTCATCTGCGGGTGCCTGATGCATTTGCTATTGTTAACCCCCATCAGCATGATTGCCCGTATCCTTATAAAAAATTTGCAGGAGTTGGCGTTTCGTTTAAACTTTTGAGTCTGCTCTATGAAAAGCTTCATTTGCCGCTTCCTTCAAAAGCATACGAACTATTATTGCTTGGTACCATCGCTGATGTGGTACCCTTGACGGGGGAAAACCGTTTTTGGGTACGTCAGGGCTTGCAGTATGTCAATGCTACTGAGAGCGCATCACTTAAAATGTTGAAATTGAATGGAAAGGTTACCAAAGAGACCATTAGCTCAACTGATGTGGGCTTTTTTTTAACGCCACAGATAAACGCGTTAGGACGTCTCGAAGACCCTCGCCAAGGCGTTCAATTTTTAATTGGTTCAGATGGAGCGCAAATAGAATCAGTGGGACGTGTTTTGTTGGAACTAAACCAGGCCAGAAAAGCTATTGAAAAAACTATTTTCGATTCAATTGTTCAGCAAATTGAGAGTGGTGTTATTGATATTGAAAATGATTACTGCATTATAAGTTCAAGTAATAAATGGCCACCGGGGGTCATTGGATTGGTTGCATCGCGTTTAGTGGCTGCGTATGGAAAACCAGCGTTGTTGTTCCATATTACGCAAGATGGTATTGCCAAAGGATCATGTCGTTCAATCGCTGCTTTTAATATGTTTGACGCGTTGTCAGAGCTCAATCATTTACTGCTTTCTTTTGGTGGGCATTCAATGGCAGCGGGGTTATCTCTGGATAAAAATAAGTTGCCAGAATTTAAACTGCAGTTAGAGCAGTTGATGAAAACGCGCATTACGCCGATTGATCTCAAGCAAAAAATTGTTGTTGACGCCGTTCTGCAGCTTTCTGATCTCAATAAAA
>JANWKD010000036.1 GCA_025451595.1 Candidatus Babeliales bacterium
CGAGACTTTTCAGTTTTCAAATATAATAGAAATGGAAAAATCGATTTCTGTTATTACACCATCTTGCAGGTGAAGTATAGCAACAAATGGGATCGAAGCAAGTTTTTGTTTATCTATCAACATTTTTTTAAAATCTAATTATAATCAAATCGGTTTCATATTGTATAACGAATGTCAGATGGTAGGTTTTGGAGATAATGGAAACTTGAACCCTTTAAAGTCTTGTGTGTTTCATCGTAGGGTCAGGCTCCTGAATGATTACTTTGAGATGGTAATTTCATATATATTTTGAAGGAATTGGTAATTTCTTAATCTTTTGAATTATAAGACCATTGACCGTTTCGGCTCCATATACTTGGTACTGTTTTGCAAAATATAGATTAATTTCAGGGTTTTGTAGCTCTGGAATTGTTGAACAACAAGCTGCTGCAGGGTCGCCAGAGCCAATCAAATCGCCTGCCCAATATTCATTACCCGGATAGGCATTTCCATCCCAAGGATAGGCTGCCACTAATAGTTTACCTTGATCATTCCCTGTTAGCGGATCCGCCGGATTTCTTTTAGAAAAATGGATCGTTACGGTATTGTTAATCGTTTTAAGCTGTTGGCCATTGATGAGGCTGTCGGTATTGGAGGCACTCGTAAACCAGCTAAAATCGATATCAGAAATGTTAGGTAATGCATTGTCTTCTATTGCTTGTTTAACCGCATTAATTATTACTGAAGTTTGCATAGCAGGTTCAACTTGCCACTGGCCTAATCCAAGCCCTACAAAATGAACATATGCTTTCTTATTTGAGTGAAAAGCGCGATGATTTGCATCGTGTAAAAATGGCTCGACTACCATTTGTATGCGTTTTTTATAAACATCCTTATTAAAATAGTTGCTATTGCTCAGTGGGAAATATTTACCTGACGTATCCGCTTTTGCTTCTTCATGTGTAGGAAAATCAGTTTGATAAAATTTTTTCCATATCGATAATAAATTGTTAGTAGCATTATCCTTGCCATAACCATCGGCAACCGTATTTTGGTGTGGTGTTATCATCATATGTTTCCATTCCATTAAATTACGTTTTTCAAAGCGAGCGCCAACTAATCCAACATAAACTCCTTCGGGTTCATAGGTGCCAGGAGTGCCTTTTTTACCGCAATTATCACGGTCACCTTTATTTATAAAGAATGTTGGCACAGAAACACCGAGCAATGCTGCAAGTTGCATTTCATCATATGATAAATAGTCTTCTAAAACGAGAGGTTTTTTTTCATTTACTGTACCAATCGCTTCAAAGCCGCCGAAGGTATTATTGTTCTTATTGCGCGAATTAAAACCCGGTCTGAGAAGATGCTCATCTATATCTTTCATAAACATTAAAGGTCGTTTGGTGATTAATCGTTCAATAAAAGCATCGCTATTCATTTTTTGGTATATTTTTTTTTCAATTTGAGTGCCATTCATTTTCTTATATCCCATGAAAGCATGTATAAGCGACATTGTTTTTTGATGCAATATGACATATGTTTGTTTTGCTTGTTGTTCGATTTTAATTTTTTCATCCTGACTTTTTGCGATATTTTCAATTCTATTATTTGAAGTTTGAAATTTTATCTTATTGTTAAAGTTGGAAGAATTTTTACTTAGTTCTTCAAAAGAAAGTTCACGATTACTTTTTTTTTCTCGAGGGGTATGATCTTGTAGAATATGCCGTAACCCAAGTTTTTGATTAAGCGACATCGCGGAGCTTTGAGTGAAAATAAAAAATAATATAACAAACAGCGTGATCATTTTTCTCATGTATAGAACTTTATAATTAACATTGTTAATGTTCATATTATTTTAACAAAAAAAATTATTTTTGAAATAAGAAAATCATTTTAGCCCCAGAAAACTCTGGCTTGCAATACAGAGATGACAGGTCGTTTTCCGGGGTCCCCGATATTGGGTCCCAATCGCAAGATTGGGTTAATACCGCGGTTTTTAAGTCGTGTGCGGGGTTCATTTCGTTACTTCTTGCCAATTGCGACCAAACCGTGTCGTTACCACGAGCGGAATAGTCCATTGCACCACATTTTCTAATGTTTGCTGAACTAATTGCTCGGTTTCTTTTTGTTCATGTTCAGGGACTGATAACAGTAATTCATCATGAATTTGTATTATTAACTTTGCGCCCAGATTTCGTTCTTTAAGCGCATGATGCAGTTGTATCATACCAATTTTCATAATCTCTGCAGCAGTACCTTGAGCTACCGTATTAATCGCAATGCGCTTTGCAAGATCATAAAGCATTCTATTGCGTTCATAGATGCCAGGAACATAGCGACGACGACCCCATAACGTCGTTACGTAGCCGAGTTCTTTGGCTTGTTCAATAGTATGATCCATCCAGGTTTGTACGCCGGGATATTGTGCAAAATATTTTTCAATATATTGTTTTGCATCTTTGAAAGGGATATTCAGATCTTTTGAAAGACCGTACGGGGTGAGTCCATATAAAATACTAAAATTAATCCGCTTACCAATTTGTCGTTGCTCATTGCTGACCTGTCTAAGCGGAACATCAAACAGCTTGGAGGCTGTTTGAGCGTGAATATCAACATTATTTAAAAATGCGTTTATGAGCGTATTATCCCTTGACAGCTGCGCTAGAACGCGAAGTTCGATTTGCGAATAGTCAGCAGATAAAAATAGATGACCTGGTTGTGGTGTAAATGCTTGTCGGATATGAATATCGTACCCTGTGCTGACTGGTATATTTTGTAAGTTTGGATCAGAGCTTGCAAGGCGGCCTGTGGCTACCGCGGTTTGGCTGAAATGAGTATGAATTTTGCCAGTGTGGGGATTGATATACGTAGGTAATGCATCGATATAGGTGCTTTTAAGTTTGTACAGCTCGCGATATTTTACCATTAATGCAGGTACCGGATGTAATTGAGAAAGTTCTTGCAATACTTCTACATCCGTTGAATAACCAGTTCTTTTGCCACTCTTTTTTTGTGGCGGTAGTTTTAAATGCACAAAAAGAAGTTGTTCAAGCTGCTTTGGTGAATTTAAGTTTATGTCCTGAAATTCTTGGCCAACCAGAGCAATAATCTCATTTTTTATTAACTCGAGATCAACTATTACTTGGCTATCAAGTTCTTTGAGTAGATTTACATCAAGAGATATACCTTCTCGTTCCATATCAAATAAAACTGAAATGAGTGGATGTTCGATAGTATCATAGAGCGATCTCATATCATGGTTGAGAAGCTCTTGTTCTAATATTGCATGCAATTGCAAGGTTTGATGAGCGTCACAAGCGGCATACTCAGTTGCTAAATCAAGTGGTACAAAAGCAAAATTTTTATATTTATTATTTGCGACGACTTGTCCAAAGCTGAGCATCGGTTCGTGTAAATAAAATTCTGATAATCCCTTCAGGCCAATTTTTTGCCAGTCTTTGGTTACCAAATGTGCGGCAATTAAGGTGTCAAAAGTAAGATTTTCGGTTTTAATGCCATAATGCCATAAGGCCATCATATCAAATTTTGCATGATGCATAACTTTGGCAATGTCAGGATTTTCAAAAAGAGGCTTGAGCGCATCAAATACTTCTTGCTTGCTTAATTGCAGTGTTGGAACATGATGACCAAAAGGTACATAGTAGGCAAATCCTTTTTCGACGCTTAAACAGATTCCTACAACCTCATTTATTAATGGATCGAGACCATCTAATTCGGTATCAATTGCCACTATCTTTTTTTGTTCAATGCGTTGACAGAGCGCAAGCAATTGCTCGGGAGTTGTAACAGTGGTAAAAAGATATCCTTTTTCTTTTGACAAAAAAGGAAGCTCCTCTGTTTGCGTGCCTTCTTTTTTTTCAATATCAGTAACGAGCGATTTAAATTCTAATTCCTGAAATAAAGGTTGTGCATGCTTCCAATTGCTTAAATCAAATGCAACAAGTTCTTTTTGGGAATCAACCGGATAATAACGCAATACAAATAATTGTTCGCTCAAAAAAGCATTTTGGCGATTTTCTTGTAAAGCTTCACGGGTCTTTTCTTTCTTTACTTGATCGAGATGCTGGTACAGATCGACTAATGAATCAAATTGCGTTATTAAGTCAGTAGCTCCTTTTTTACCAACGCCTTTAACACCAGGAATATTATCTGAAGTATCTCCAAGTAATGCAAAGTAAAACGGCAGCTTATGAACGGGAAATCCCATTTTATCCTGAAAAGAGCGAGCATCAATCCATTCTTGTTTGAGTGGATCGTAAATAGTAACAGAATCATTCAATGCTTGAGCCATATCTTTGTCTGAGGTAACAAGAACTATCGTACTGCCCTGTTTTTGATAGTCCTGCGCCAATGAAAAAAGTAAATCATCTGCTTCAACGCCTGGCTGCTCAAATTGATGCAATCCTATGCTTTCAGCAAATTCCTGAATTAATCGTTTTTGATCAAAAAGATCATTGGGCGGAGCTTGACGAGTTGCTTTATATGCAGGGTATAGTTCATGTCGCACCGTAATTCCTTTGCTATCCCAAACTAAAGCCATGTATTCTGGTTTGAATGTCTCTGCTAACTTTTTTATCATACGGCAAAAGCTGTAGACGGCTTGAACAGGAACTCCAGCTTTTGTATGCAATGGTCTTAAACCATAGTAAGCACGGTATAAAAATCCAGAACCATCGATTAAAAAAATGGTATTTTGAGGATCAAGCGTTTTCATAAATTCCTTTGATTGAGTTCCAAGACACCAAAGATTGAGATGAATACTATGTATCAAGAATAGCAAAAAAAATATTCTTTGCATGATAAGGCTGAATTCTTAATCTAAATAATTAATTGAAATATAGCATAAAATAAATTTTAACAAAAAAAATCAAATAATCAATTTTAAGGTCTTTCAGATTTTGAATCATAGCCGAACTTGCGTATTTACCGATATAATTCTTTCTGTTTCAAATTATTGACTAATTGTGAGATTGTTTCTTTATGGGTTTTAGCCTTAGAAAGTGCTGGCGTATTATGCGGAGATGAATGGTGAGATTTCGAATGTGCTCTGTTTCTACCTTTGTTTGCGCTATCGAAGCTTTTACCATCGAAGCTCTCAAGTTCAGCAAATAGGTCGTTTTCCGAAGTTTTTGATGTCAAAGGTTCTAACGGATGTGTAGGGTTCGTTAGATGATTAAAATATTCTTTTTCATAAATGAAGAATTCATTACAGCAAGTTGTAGGTAATTTTTTATTTTCTTGCAAATATCTTTCTTTAAATATTTTCCTGAGCAATTCTTCTTGAGAAGGATCTACATTATAGTCTGTATAGTTCAAAAGTTTAGTTTTTTGGGCATTGGATGGCTGCTCAGGTAGGTCTTTGCCAGAAACTTTATTATAAATTTTATCGGCTAAACCTTTAAAAGGAAACGATTGATTTATTGTATCCCCAGAAAGCTCTGGCCTGCAATACGAAGATGAATGACAAGGTTCCGACTTCGCCGAGGCTTCGACGGACAGGTCCAACTTGCGTAAGGCTTGGTCAGGCAGGTTGTTTTCCGTGCTCCCCGATACTGAGTTCCAGTCGAAAGATTTGGTTAATGCCGCGGCTTTTAAGCCGTATTCGATGTTCAGTGATTCATTGTTATTATCAAATCGTTGCTTTTTGTAAGGGACATCATATGATTGAATTGGCGTCAAAGGATTAAGATTGGTCATAGCATAAGAAAATTGCTGACCAAAATTAATCTGATTTGACTGCTGTTCAGTGATATGACTTTTTAAATGGTTGTCAATTTCATAAGACAAACAAATTTTATTACAATTTTTGTAAAAACACATTATTGCAGTAACGCAGGATAAGTGACTAGTTCGTAAATGATCTTTAAATTCTTCTTCTGAAGCAAATGGGTTTACATCAATGCATTGCTCACAAAAGAATTCAGAAAGAATTTGTCTATCATTCAAGTAATGCATAGATCTCAAATAATAAGAATAAGCGGTCAAAATAAATAAACCTAAAATAAGTTTTTTTTTCATACAATTTCTCCTTTTATTAAAAAACTATATTTTTATAAATTCTTATTCTACTTCGCCAAAAAACTCTGGCTTTTAAGCCTGAGATGAATGGCAAGTAGAACCCTTCGAAGCGATTGCACATCAATCGCGAAGTAGGGTGGCTTCGAAGAATTCCGCGCGATACGCCGGCTCTTAAGCCGGCGAGCGCTTCATTAGTTTAGCTCGTTTTGACCTTGTAGTAAATAATATTTCTATTGAAAATAATTTAAAAAATGTTTATTATGTATTAATATATTTATTATTTCCACTTTGGTTCTTTATGAATTTTTTTACTTTTTTTTTATTGTTTGCTTGTTCGTTATCCTTGGCCCTGGATTATGCGCCTGAAAATACGACGCTTTTAAGTGACGCTCAGATGCGAGAAAAAATAGCTGAATATGGCAAGAGAAGAGTTACTGTTGTGCAAGGGTTAATCCAGGATTTGCAGAGAGCAGAAGATACGCAAGTTAAAAAAATATTAGATTTTCTCGGATTAAACACTGAGCAAGTTTTTGATGAGATTCAATCGTTGAAAAATAATTATCATGAGTTAAAGCCCGTGAACTCCAATGTTCCTCAGGCAGAAAATTTATCAGATAAAGTCAAACGAAAAATCGTTCAAGAAGCAAATGCTCTTGGGATTGACCATAGGACATTAATTATAAAGAGGATTGATGAGGAAAAAGATCCTGATCTTTATGGGAGTACTTATTTGCCTATAGAAATAGAGATTATTATTTCAAAAGGCAATTTAGCGATTTTAAATAAGCGGCGTTCTACGTACCCAAAAATAGAACTTAATGATATACCTGTGATGAGAGAAATGACTCTAATTCATGAGTTGTGTCATGCAAGCAATGGACATGGTATAACGAAACATATTATTTCACTTCTCTATAACGATGTTTCAAAAAAAAAAGCTATTTCAGAAGACGATTATAAAAAACTTGAAAATAACTACGCATTATCATGTGAAAATTTTGCAGAGCAGTATGCAATATTGCGGATGAGTTTATCTGGTGAAAAACCTCTTAATTTATTGCGTTATCTGGTGCAGAAAGAAAATCCAACGGTATTTGAAAGGCCAGATAGCGATCATATTTCTTTACATGAGGAATATGTTGCTGCGCAAAATATTACGAATCTGCTTTGCGCAGAAAAGAAGTACAATTACCTAAAATCGCGCATCAATCCTCAATTGAGTCAGATAAAAAGTACTGGCTTAAATGAGATATTGCAAGAAGCATCCGATTGTTCTAAATAATATTTCTATTGAAAATAATTTAAAAAACTTTATTATTAGCATGAGTCTTTTTTTTTATTGTTTTTATACAAGGTGATTCATGAGATTCTTTACTTTTTGTTTATTTTTTACTTGTTCTTCGATAGTTGCGATGAATTATATTCCAGAAAATACAGAACTTTTGACCGATACGCAGATACAAGAAAAAATAGCTGAGTACGACAAAAGAGGCGTTACTGTTGTACAAGGCTTAACTCAAGATTTACAAAAATCTGAAGATGCACAAGTTAAAGAAATATTAGATTTTCTGGAGCTTGATACTGAACAAGTTTTTAATAAAATTCAAGATATAAAAACTGAATATAAAAGTTTGAAGCCCGAGGATTCAACCGTTTTTCAGACTGAAAATTTATCAGATAAAGTCAAACAAAAAATTGTTCAAGAAGCAAATGCTCTTGGGATTGACCATAGGCAATTAATTATAAAGGAGCTAAATGAGAAAAAATATCCCGGTACGACCGGAGAGACCAAAATGCGTATTAAAATGCCGTCTTTTGTACGAAATAACCAATTAGTAACTGGAAGTATAAGCTGTCCTGCGTATCCAAAGATAAGATTGGCATCACAGATACTAAAAACCACCTTGTCTCATGAGTTACATCATGTAAGCAGGGGAGATTATATAACATATAGAATTGTTGCAGGCCTATATAATAATGTTTCAGAAAAAAAAGTTATTTCAAAAGACGATTATAAAAAACTTGAAAATAACTACGTGTTATCTTTTGAAAATTTTGCAGGACAATATGCAATATTAAGAAATATTTTATCAGATGAACAATATTCCAAAAACTTATTCAATAAAATGCTCGATAATTTATCAGTTGCTTCTATAAGACCAGATGCCTATCATATTTCTTTATTTGAACAATATATTGCTGCAGAAAATATTACAAAGCTACTTCAGGCTGAAAAGCAATACGATTACAAAAAATCACACATCAATCCTCGATGTATTGATACAGAAAATAATGGTTTAAAAGATACAAACGTATTGTCGAAGAAAATGTTGCCAAGTTATTTTAATGCCAATACCAAAAAATCAGGAACAAGTTTTAATGAATTGATACAATGGCTTAAAAAAGGGTATTCATGATATATTGTAATCTTCATCTATTATTTTTCTGCTCCTTTGGATTTTCGCTTCATGCGGCGTATGTGCCGACCAACACCAGTTGTATATCCTTGTTAGAAGCTGAAGATATTGTAAAAAAAGATTACAAAAATAGTCGAACGGCAGAAGAAGGATTGCTGTTTCGGCTAGAAGAAGATGAAAAAGTTCAATTAAAAAGAATACTTCAACATTTGGGATTTGATGCCGATCAAGCATGTGCTGAAATTGAGCGCGCCAAAAAAGAATATCGTACTCTAAAATCTATCGATCAAAATGCTTCTTGGAGTATTAGGTTATTACGATCATTTGTTCCTCAACTGACGCAAAAATTAAAAAAAAATAACATAGATCCAGCTGACGTGAGCGTACATTTTCTCAGTCAAGAAGAGATGAAGGAGCTGGAGGGTAGTGCAGCAGAACCATTTACAGCTCAAATAAATATAAATAATAAAAAAATAACTATCTATGAAATGAAAAAAACAAGAAGTTTTGAACTCCATTTGGCGTATGAAATTTCAGTTACTGTTCTTGATCATGAATTAAAACATCTTAGGCGATTGCATTCTATTCCAAGAGCTACTACAAGTGCTTTATATAGCTCCTTATCGATTGCTGTTCAATGTTTTAAAAGCAGAAAATATCATGCATTAAAAAACAACTTAATTTTATCGCAAGAAAGCAATGCTGAGCAAACGGCTATTATCGAGCAGATTAAAGCGAATAAAGAAAATTACTTAGAATGGATAGATCAATTGTCTCTATGCGACATAAAAACTATTCAAGAACGAGACGATAATCATCTTTCTCTATTGGATAGATATATTGCAGCTTATAATATCGTTAACCTTTTACAAGCAGAACAAAATCTGCTTACAGCAAATCGGATCCCTCAATCTATTTATAACAACTATCATTTTAAAGGGCTGCTGGCTGCCTCAACACCGTCATCAACATCTTTTTCAAATCCTGCATTCAAAGACCAAATACCGGATTATCAATATTAAAATTATATTGATCATATTTCCTCCAATCGTATTGCATTATCAAATAAATTATATGTCGTTGCAGATAGACCAGATTGTAGTAAATTCGCACAATCATTGTTGTCGATTATTACCCATAAATATGCAGATCATCAAGACAAAAAACTATATTCAAAAAAAATATTTTTGCTTCAGAGATGCTCACGAAAGCGGCTGAGGGAAGGAATAATGAACTTATTCCCTCATTGCTTAATTTTGTAGATGTTAATGAAAAAAATCATAAAGGAATGACTGCTATTATGGCTGCGGTTATACAATGAAAAATAGACACGTTGAAGTTATTATTGACCTAATCCAAATATAGATGAACACGATGATTGGGATTATACGGCATTAATGTATGCTGCTGATAATCATATAGATGTGAATGTCATTTCATTGCTTTTGGAAAAAGGTGCAGATATTAATAAAAACAATAGAAAAATGGAAATTGCTTTGGGGATAGCTCTCCAACAATTAAACATAGAATATAACTACGCAACAATAAAATGCGATAAAGTGGGATAACTGCAATAGTTAGCGCTTTAAAACAAGCGTGTGCAACTGAGTAAGAAGAGGTGCGCTTCATTGATTCGTAGGTGGCAACGCAAGGCTTAGCGCATGTCTCTTGTTATAACTTTCTAATCGATTTTTCGCTTCGTTTATGGTTTTTGTGCTTAATCTTGGATAAAATACTGTGCATCGGCTTGCTTTTAAAATGGAAAGCATTTCCGTTTGTGCAGCATCTCGCTTATTATACAAAGGTGTACCGTGCCCACTTGCGAGATCAAGAGCGGTGTTGTCATCGCAATTTTCAATATGCGGATTTCCACCGTTGTCTATTACGAATTTAATAGAACCTATTTTTTTCAACACAATAAAGTAATGAAGTATGGTAAATCCACCGCCCAAGTTACAATCAGGATTAAATCCACAATTGAATAATTTTTTGAGCTTTGTAATACTTTCTGCA
>JANWKD010000037.1 GCA_025451595.1 Candidatus Babeliales bacterium
ACTCGAATTCATTACACTAATAGCTACTAAAATTAAACAAAAAAAACTAAATGACTTATTCATACAGAAATCCTATTTTATAACACTAAATAAATATTACTATTATAATTATACAGACTCTATTAAATAGTTCAAATGGTCATAATTTTGACTGGTAAAGTCCTATTTTTTCCACCAGGAAAAGAAGCCTATTATTCGAGCAAAAAAAGATTTTGATTTATCTTTATATTGAACATCATCAACAATGTTATAAATTCCTTTCTTCTCTTTAATTAACTCTTTGCATTTTTCTTGAATTTCATCGGAATAACGACCTATAAAAAATTCTTCAATAGGAGACGTATTAATAAAACATAATTTTGGATCATTTTCATCTGCTTCAGCCGATTGCAATGATTCTTCTATACATTCTGGTAATTTTTTATTGAGTAAATACGAATACTTCAATTCAGAAGCCTTCTTAAATATATTTCTCCACCATCTTTCTTTTTCACTCATAATTTTTTTTCTCTTTAATAATTGATCACGGACTATCTTGTTTGCTACTTCTTCTTGAATACCGGGCTGTGTAACAATAAAATTCTTTATTGCGTTGAAATCTTTAACTTCAATTTTTTCGTTATTAAATGTACATGACTGACTTAAGACCCCTAATAACGCCGCAATATAATCTCCGCTTTTTATATTCCTTGGATGAGTTTTAATACAACCTCCATCTTTATGATCGTGGTTTAATTCGCATTTCCACATTTCTGATTCTCGAGCTATTGGCCTTTTTGTCAGCGCAAGTGTACTTCCATACAATTCTTTTGCATTTATCATCTTTAATGCATCAAAAGCCTTCTGATTATTAAATGTATTTCTATCCTCTGCTAAAATGATGCTTTGCTTCATTGCGTAACTATGAGCGAATAAAATTAAATTCAAAAAAATAAATTGAATAATCATATGATAAGCCTATTGTTTTTTGACCAAAAGAATATTATTACTATTCAAAGTATACAAGAATTCCATAGTGATTCAATTGATGATTTTTCCCAAATTGAGCTTATCTAAAAATTCTATTTTCTCCACCAGGAAAAGAATCCTATTATTCGGGCAAAAAAAGATTTGGGTTTTTCAATAGTCTGATCAGTTACCGATTTAGTACGATCAACTATAGTATACATTCGGTTCGCAATTTTAAATAATTCGTTGTATTTTTTTTGTACTTCAAAGTGTTGGATTGTTTCTTTGCGACTTCTAGCAGAAACTCTTTTCCGGTTCATTCTCTGCTCGCGTTTTTCTTGAATTTCATCGAAATGATAAACTATGAAAAAATCTTCTATAGGTTGCGTATCAATGAAGTATAGTAGCGGACAATTTTTATCCTGTTCAACTGATTGCAATAATTCTTCAATATAATCTGATAATTCTTTCTGAACCGACCAAAGAAGAGATTGCTTAAATGTTGTCGTTGATGCTCGTTCACGCACGTCTTTATTTGCTGCTTTTTTTTGAACAATCGGTTGCTCCAGAATAAAATCCTTTATTTTATTGGAATCATTAACGTTAATTCTCCCCTTATTAGCGGTACACGATTGACTTAAAACCCCTAATAATGCCGCAATGTATTTTCTGCTTTTACTATTCTTTAGACACACTTGTAAACAAAGATCACCTTTCATTTCGGTATGATCATGTTTTAAGCTGCAGCCCCATTCTTTTGAAAAATCATTTACCGATTGGTTCGGAAACACCAATATGTTTGGTTTCTGTATTAAATCAAAAGCTTCTTGATTTTTCCGAGAATTGTGTATCAATACTTCAAGAACTTCGCAACGAGGAGGTTGATTTTTCGTCCCATAACTATTTACCACTAACATTAAATTCAAAAAAATAAATTGAATAATCATATGCTAAACCTATTGTTGTCTGACCAAAAGAATATTATTACAATTCAAAGTATACAAGAACTCCATAATGATTCAATTGATGATTTTTCCCAAATTGAGCTTATCTAAAAATTCTATTACTATTAGTCAGCTTCATGCTTTATTGCTCCATAACCGGTACTCATTCCCCTCGATAATATTACTGGTTTTTTAAAAATTATTACTTATACTGTTATACCGTCCTTATTTTTATTGGCAATTTACCCACATACCTTATCAAAGAATTTCGATGGTCGTTATTTATTGTACCTATACTCTATTGATCGATACCGCTCATTATTTTGTTATTTATTTTCAATCAAGGACTCAACCACTATGAATGTGGCAATATATTGCAAATTAAAAATTAAATATCAAGGCTATATACGTAACGTTATTTTCGATATCATTTTTACCGAAATCAAAGGAATACCAAATGTCTTCTATTGCAGTAGACGTTCGTGATTTATGTAAAATCTATAACCCCTATCAAGCAAAACCCTTTATCGCCGTGGATAACCTGAATGTATCCATACCGCAAGGCCAAGTTGTAGGCTTTTTAGGACCGAATGGTGCCGGTAAAACGACAACCGTTAAAATGATCTGTGGATTAATTACCCCTACAAAAGGAAATATTTATCTACATGGTTATCATATTAATAAAAATCGCAATCATGCAATGCAACAAATTGGCGTCGTGCTCGAAGGTGCTCGCAATATTTATTGGCAACTGAGTGCTTGGCAAAACCTGCGGTATTATGGTCGATTAAAAGGAACACCAAGCAAATTGCTTTCTTTACGCGCTGAAGAATTACTCAAAGAGCTTGATTTATGGGATAGACGTCATGAGCTCGTTGGCGAATTGTCTCGGGGCTTACAACAACGCGTTGCGGTGGCTTGTTCACTCATCGCTAATCCTCCCATTATTATTTTAGATGAGCCCACACTGGCTCTGGACATACAATCGGCCCATATGATACAACAGTGGATACAATATTTAGCTGAAGCACAGCAAAAAACAATTATTATTACCACTCATCAATTAGATATTGCAGAGCAAATATGTAAACGAGTAATAATTATGAATAAAAGCAAACTTATTGCTGACAAATCGGTTGATGAACTGATCCAATTATACAAGGATGATTATTATCAAATAATTATTCAGGGAATAGCCACGAGCGAAACAATAAAGAAATTTGATCAATTTACCATTACCTATGAAGAAAATAAAACTATTTTATGCGGACCTCTGAAAAAAACAGAACAACTGTATCCCTTAATTGACATTCTTAAGGCAAAAGGGTTAGCTTTGCTTTCTGCGACAAAGATAAATAAAAATCTAGAAGATATTTTTCTTCAACTTATCAATGATAAGGAAACCATTCTATGAATGCAGCTCTCGCAATTTTTAATGAAGTAAAAAAGGGGTTGTATATCAATTGGTATTATCGATTTAATTTAGTCAATGAGTTCATTGCATTAAGTATTGATTTCATTGGCATGATATACCTTATGAATTATAATCAGTCGAACGTAGAAGGATATGGAGAGTCTTTATTAGGGTATATAATTTGGGTATACGCTTCATATATTTTAGAGGCAAGCTACCAACTCACGCTGGAAGGAAGAAGTGGCACGCTCGAGCATATGTATATGAGCCCTATGCCCCCGGTTATTATTTTTATCGGAAATACCTGCTCCATACTGGCATCATGCACTATTTTAATAACTATTATGAGTATTTTTATTGTATTTATTGGTAATATTGCATTCCCCTTTGCGTGGGCGGGGATACCAATTTTCTTTCTTACGTTATTGGGTCTTATCGGATTTGGATTATCTATTGCAGGTGCGGCATTATTATACAAAAATGTGTATGGCTTGGTATACTTAATCTCCACTGCTCTTTTTTATTTGGATGGCTCGATGGCACCTATTGATAATCTTCCCGCTGGCATACAATTAATAGCAAAAAGCTTACCTACCACCCAAGGAATTGCAATTTTAAGAAATATTATTTTTCATCAAAAAACTATTGCCGATATCTGGAGCGATGGTTCTTTGGTTGCTGTGTGCCTTAACTCTGCGTTTTATTTAATCAGCGGATTAATCATTTTTAGGTATTGCGAAGTTCAAGCGAAAATACAAGGTAAATTAGGCTTATATTAAGGATATTTATGAAGATACAGCCAACTCACATTGTTTTTGATATTAAAGGAGTTCTTATTGAAAAAAGTTCTAACGGTTATACCGTTATTCCAGAAGGCTTAGATATCTTAACGAGATGCCATGCTATCAAGGATAATAACGGATTGCAATTACATACCTTATACGCCCTTTCAAATGCAAAAGAAGAAGTGCTTCAGAAATGGCAACTCGATTTTCCTCATATTTTTCATAGATTCAATGGAATTGTCATATCCGATCAGATTGGCTATAAAAAACCTGATCATAGAATATATCAACATTTGTTGCAAACATACCAACTTAATCCCAATCATTGTATTTATATTGACGATTCATACGAAAATGTTATCGCAGCGCAAAATATAGGATTTGTCGCTTTGCATTGCACAAGCCACACTACAATCGTAGAACATCTTAAAAATTTAAACGTTCTATAAGTTTTTTTCGCTGCCGGACTATACAATAAACATACGGAACAATCAATATTCGTAATAAACCAAATAAACCAAACGTTACCATAAACGGGGTAGAAAAAAGAGCATCAAGTGAATGAGACATTGATAATTGATATCCCACAAGCACATATGCAAATGAGATAGGTAATATTCCAATTGATGTAGTCCAGATAAAAGTCTTTAATGGCAATACGGTCAACCCTGACAACGTATTGACTAAGAAAAAAGGAAATATTGCTATCAAACGAACGCCTAATAAATATGCATAACCTTGCGCTGCCAGTTCTCTATTAAAACGCATTGCTTGTTGAGGATATTTATTTTGCACAAAAGATTTAAAAAAGTACCGTGATGCAATAAATAGGATAGTAGCGCCCACAGTTGCGGCAATATTGGCATAAAGCAATCCTGGTATCAGTCCAAAAAAAACCCCTCCCGCAATTAAAAAAAATGAGGACCCTGGCATGGCACAAGCTGATGCAATGATATACAATGCCATATAACAAAAAACTGAAAAAAAATACCGTTCACTTATTATTTTTTGTAACGTATTCATATTTGCTTTGATATATGAAATAGTACAGCAATCAAAAACACGCGTTGAATAGATAATAAAAACTATAAACAGAAAAATAATAAAAAAAATTAACTTTTTATTCGTTCTCATGAGTTTGTTTATTCTTTTGAAAATATTGCATTAACATAGGAAGAAATGTCACGCAAGCCAATAAAAAGAACGCGATCAGAACGGGATAAGAAAGAATCTCTTTGGGTGAATTAATATGTAATATTTTTTTTCCCGCGAACGTATAAATAAGCATGCCAGGTGTTATACCTATTATAGAAGACCATATAAAAGTCCACATGCTCATAGTGGATAATGCTGCAAGCATAGTAATTATTGGTAATGGTGTTACTGGAAATAATTGTAAAGAAATAAGGAACATAATACCATTTGTTTCAAATTGTTTATTCAACTTTTGATAGGTTGGTCCATATTTTTTTATTAAATAATCACGAAATAAAAACCTAAAGAGCAAAAAGCTTAATATTGAACCTAGTATAAAACCAATTAAACAATATATGAATGCAAAAAACGTTGAAAAAAAATAGCCCGCAATAAGATTAAATATTATGGTAACTGGTAGCAATAACACAATCGCGGCGGTATACAACGTAATAAAAGAAATTACTGATAGAAGATAATTATTTGCGATCAGAGCTTCTAAATATTCTCTGTGTTGCAGAATATATGAAAGATTTATTTTTTGGCGCAACCCAAAATATTCAATGAACACAATTGCCATTACAATAGCAAAAACTATCAGTCCTCGTTTCACAATTTTTAGCATAGCCTTTTCCTTTTCTATACGATGAGCATAAAACTTTTTTTATTAAATTGTATAGAAGATTTAAACGAGCAATGATTTCATAGCATTCAAAAAAGACTCTATCTCATACGAATTATTATACGCATAGAGGCTTATTCTAATTGAACCATCAATATTTAATTTTTTTGCAAGCGGTTGTGCGCAATAATGACCAGTACGCACCGCAATATTATACCGATCTAAAAAAGCGCCTACATCATGAGGATGAATGGTATCTACTATAAAGCTGACCAAGTGTCCTTCTTGTTTTAATTGCTCAAGCGGGCCCAATATTTTTACGCTGGACAATAATTTGAGACCTTCTATCACCTGTGTGCATAATTGCGCTAAATAGGATTTTAATACGCTAAAATCAATCTGGTCTTGAATGAAATCAAGAGCCGCACCGAGTCCAATGATTTGCGCAATCGGTAAAGTACCAGCTTCATAGCAAGCTGGTGGCGTCAACCAAGAAGCTTTTTGGTAATCAGCCTCATAAACCATGCCACCGCCATACTGATATGGTGGAACTTGAGGTTGAACTTTCTTTGATATATACAAAACACCAATACCAGTAGGTCCAAGCATTTTATGTCCCGAAAAAACTAAAAAGTCGCAATCTAAATCTCGTACATTAATTGGTTGGTATGCTACTGCTTGTGCGGCATCAATTAATACCCGAGCGCCTACCAAGCGAGCACGATTTATTATAGGTTGAAGATTATTTACCGTACCTAAGGCATGAGAGGTATGAACAATAGAGACTAATTTGGTTTTTGCTGTAATAATTTCATCAAGGTTTTCTATATTGAGTAATCCTTCATCAGTCACGGGAATAAAGCGCAACCGGGCGCCTGTTTGTATCGATACCTGCTGCCAAGGCAATAAGTTGGCATGATGTTCCATTTCGGTCAGCACAATTTCATCATCTTGTTGAATGTGCTTTAATCCCCAAGTAGATGCAATAAAATTGATACCTTCTGTAGTTCCTTTGGTAAAAATTATTTCTGAGGATTCGCTTGCTATAAAAGTTGCAATTTTATGACGTACTTGTTCGACCATACACGTAGCCTGCTCAGCTAATGCGTACACGCTTCGATGAATTGGTGCATTCTGATAGGTATAAAATTTGGTGATAGCTTCAATCACTTGGATTGGTTTTTGTGTCGTTGCTGCACTATCTAAATACACAAACTGCTCAGGGGCTGCAGTAAATAGAGGAAATTGATTACGAATATGGTTCATGTTCTTAATTTTCTTGATTTAAAATAGCTCCATAATTTTGTTCAATTTTTTTAATAAATCATCTCTATCATGAGTTAAATTATGTATTAAATTATAATATACCTGTGAAACGTATTTCGATACAAATTTTTTATTGACAAGAGCCCCATGATCGACTGCTG